>JAAXHV010000132.1:0-11087 GCA_012270695.1 Gammaproteobacteria bacterium
CCCCATATCCGGGTTAATAAAGATCGCCTTCCCGGGGGGGCGTAACTTCTGCGCCGGCAAACCATCCGATTGGGTTTTACGCGGTGTTTATGATTGCGTTTCCAAAATCCGGATCTGCAGGGCCTTGCATGAGTAAGCGTTGATTGCTGATTGATCATCCGGGCATGCAGAAACTGCCACTACAACATCCATCTCCGCCAGAAACTCTATATAGTCGCCTTTTTCGGTACGGGGAGGGTCGATGCGTATGGCGCCGTCGCCCCTGGGGTCGATCCGGACATTGGCAAAAGCGTTGAAAACACTGGGGCTGTAGATATCTTCAAGCTCCAGGCCAAACTCCCCCAGAGCGTCAGTAAAATTATCGCTGCAGCTTCGGTGATCCGGCGCATTCCATATATCCATCATTGTTTTCGTGCAGTGAGGTCCCAGAAAGTGATCGCCGATTTTGTTATCGGTAACAGTCAACATCACGTTTTCATAGGGAACCTTGGAATAGAGTTTACTGAGTCTGTAATGACTGCCCATGCCGGAAGGGTGGAAATAATTCAGTCCTCCGGAAAACTCGGCCATGAACTGTTCCTTGTAATTGTGTGCGTTTAAGAATATGAGGCCGGCGACCTGCTTCCCTTCATGTTCAATGACGCGAAACACCTGGCCCTTGTTGACCCTGAAGGCTTTGCCTGAGCACTTGGGGATGACGAATTCATTAATTACCCTGGAGGTCATCGCTGCTTATTCCTTCCATTCCAAAATCTGGAACCTTAAGGCCTTGGCTTTAAAATCATTGCACGGACTTGTTTCGTCCGGACATACCGAGAAAACAGCAATCACATCCATCTCCGCCAGAAAGTCTATATAGTCGCCCGTTTCGGCAAGTGGGCGGGCAAAGTTCATCCCGCCATCTTCATCCAGCCACGAATTCATCCAGACGTTGAAGATAGTTTCGTCATAGGTGTCTTCCTGCTTCAAGCCTATCTCTCTGAAAGCATCCGCAAAATTGTCGCTGCAAGTCCTCGTCCCCGGGAGGCCAAGATGTTCCAGTAATCGATTTGAGCAATGACACATCATGAAATGGCCGGCTCGTTCACCACCTCTGGCGCCGCCGCCAATTTTGTCATCGACCACGGTTGCCATGACATTCTCATAGGGAGGCTTGGAATACAGCCTGGTGAGGCGGTAATAGCCGCCTGTCCCCTGCATACTGTTCAGCATGGCGGAATACTCGGCGGCGAAGTGCTCTTTATAATTGTGTGCGTTTAAAAAAGTAAGATCGACTACCTGTTTCCCTTCATGTTGAATAACACGAAACACCTGGCCCTTGTTTACCCGCATCGTCTTGCCCGTACTCTTGGGAACGATGAGGTCCTGGATGACTTTCCACCCCATGGTTTTTTCTTTCTATGGCCACTCGAAAATCAGTCGCGAAGGCGGTCCGGGAGGAGGTCGGGAGAGGTCAATACCCAGAGTCTCCCGGAGAAAATTCTTTTGCATGACTGGTAGAGCTTGCTCCGACCGCGAGAATTTCTGGAGCATGGATAACGGGTCAGCGGACTGGAATACCAGGATAAGCAAATCTCCCTGAGGCGTCTCCTGGATATGCCAACTCTCATGCATAATACCAAAACCCTTTATCGTTTCTTCGAAATCTTCGTGTTCAACTGCTTCCACAAGATGTTGCTCCAAAGCTTTCGTTTTCCCGGGCGGGACCGGAACTGCCATCGCAAGTACAGGCATGAGTGTCTCCTTTAATGGTAGAGAGAAATTACTTATCAATCAGCTTTGTTGATTTGGCGAGGGTGGTTCCGTGCCTGTCAGTATCTTCAGGATTCCGGCGGCCCTGCCTGAATCTGCCTGCGCACCTGATCCAATGTTCCTGGTCTGCCGCAGTCCAACCATTCGAACCACCAGGTGGCGCCCGCTTCCTGGTAGGATTGTAACTTGCCACGCGTCTCATCCTTGTCCAGTCCGCATGTGATACCGGAGGCGATCACATCGAAAGGCTCATCCGTGTCGCGTAGTGCCGAGGTAAAGTCAACTACTTCCCGAATTTGTTCCGGGCTGGGAGACATAATAACGCGCAGGTCAGTATCCGAGATATCCTGGGTTTCTTCAAGGGCCACCGGCATCACATGAGGCATGATACCGTCCCAACGTGCGGCGCGTCGCTGGCCAGGTTTTGCCGGTAACATGGCGGCGACCCAAACGGGAATGCGAGGGCGTTGCACTGGACGCGGGAGAAGCCTGGCATCCTTGATCCGGTACATTTCTCCATCGAAGTTCACTACTTCCCCGGTGTGCAGCTGCTCCATTATGGTAATTCCTTCATCCGTTTTCCTGGCCAGTACTTTCTTATCCGGATCTTCACCGAAATTCGAGAATTCCTGGTCCAGACCTCCCAAGCCGATGCCAATGCGCAGGCGCCCGCCTGATAACTGATCCAGGCTGGCGAATTCTTTTGCCAGCTTCCATGGTCTCCGGCGGGATACCGGTGTGACCATCGCTCCGATAATGACCTTCTTCGTGACCGCGGCAACCGCAGCAAGCGTAACCGTAGGATCGGCAAGTGCCAGGTAACCCCCGGGATCCAGAAGCAGATGATCACAGATGAAATAGCCGTCCCATCCTGCCTCTTCAGTAATTCTGGCAAGTTCCAGCAGGTTATTCGGGTCGGAATATTCGTGGATAGTCGGGGCGACGAATACCGCGGTTTTCATTGTGTATTCTCTTCTGACTGAAGTGCTGCCAGGCGCCTCAGGCGCCTAAACTGACGATATCCGTCGGGAACGTGGGTAACAGGTCGCAGCCGCCTTTTGTGACATGCACATAATCTTCGCCGCCGTATACCCTGTGGTGCCCCAGCTCATCAGTTTCAAACATCCAGCACTCGACGGCCAACACCATATCTTCCTGTACTACAAATTTTTCACCGAGGGCAATCGCAGGAGGTTCCTGGCCGTCCAGTCCGACGCCGTGTCCGCCCTGGTCCAGGGAACAATGCAGGCCGCCGTCCTGTAATGTCTGGTTGATCGCATCCATGATCTCCCCTGTCGTCACACCCGGTTTTGTGACTTGCGCGGCAACCTCACGACCACGGTCCAGGACTTGTATCTTGCGAATCTCCTCTTCCGGCGCCGGTCCCATGTGAAAGGTGCGGCCGGAGCTTCCCCAGTAACCCTTGACTTCAGGCAGCGGTTCCAACACCAGGCGGTCGCCCGGCATCAGCGGGATGCCTTCGTCCCAGGCCGGGATGTCCGCCATAAACACCTTGCGCCGGCTGGCCATACACAGACACGGTTTACATTCATCCGCGTATTCGAGGAGTTTTTGCCGGACAAACAAACCGACGTCTTTCTCGGTCCAGCCCCACTCAAAATTGGCAACCAGGTCATGATACGCTTTGACGTCAGCTTCACAGGCGATTTTTAATGCCTCCACCTCCAACAGTGACTTGATCATCCTCACGTTCCAGATCTGGTCGGCAGCGTAGACGAACTCCACGTCCGGCAAGGCAGCGCGGAACTCATCGATGTCATTGACGGGCCGCGGAATGGTCATGCCACCCTTGATACCGCCCTCGATGCCGACCCGACCGCTGCTGCGGCCCATGAGTTCCTTCACAACGCCCGCCACGTCCCGCGGCATGCCCCTGAGGTTTTCAGTGACGTGGGGATGGTGCTGGCAGCGGATATCCTCTATAAAGGTATAACCCTCTACCACACCCTGGAAAAAGTCCGGCACGATCATAACCGGCTCCTTGTCGATCGCGATAAGCAGTACCGCGGGGCACACCGTGATCGGGGGCCAGTGGTTCGATAAAAAACCGGTAAAGTAGCGGATATTGTTTTCCCCCCACATGACCATTACGTCCAGTCTGACCGCCGCCATTTCTTCTTTCAACCGGCGCACGCGGTCTTCATATTCGGGTCTGGGGAAAGGCGCATAGGGTGGCTGCGCGTAGAACCGTTCCACTTTATTAAGCATTTATGGCACCTCTTGAGATAAGGCTGATATTGTTACACTGCTGATGCAGGGCTGTATATTCAACTAAAAGGAGTAGCTTAACTGCACACCGAAGCGCGCCCCGCGCTCGCGGCCGGAACCGTTGGCATCATGTACTACGTCCAGACTGGTACTGAGAAACTCGAACGCGTCCATAATCTGGCGTTGCTCGTCGGTTACATCCCTGCCGTAAGCAGCTATTTCCCAGTTGCCGTCGGGCGGGGCAATGGCGAGTCGCAGGTCAAGACGCTCCCAGGAGTCCACCTGGTCCAGCGGGTCTCCACTGATACCGAACATCCGGTAACCGTCGCTGAAGATAACGTTGGCGCTGGCTGTGACCTGGAAACCGCCCACGGTCATACGGTAATTCGGCTGCAGGTTAACTGACCATTCGGGCGAGAACGGCAATTCCTCGCCGCTGCCGTTGATGAAGCACGGAGCAAACGGGTTCATGGCTGCAATCCTGGCCAGCTTGGCATCCAGCGAATTACACTCGGCACCGTTGTAACTATCGTACTCGGCCTCGGTGTAGTTGCCGGCAAAGCCCAGGGAAAAGTTATCGGTGATGGCCCAGCGGCCGTCGATCTCGACACCCGTGGTATGGGATTCGGCAGCGTTCTGGGTAATGAACTGCCCGGTCGTATTATTGAAAATAGTGACCTGTAGTTCGCTGAAGTCGGTGTAAAAGCCCGCTACGTTTACGGCCAGCCTGCCGTCCAGCAGCAGCGCTTTGACGCCGCCTTCCCAGCCCTCCGCTTTCTCAGGCTTGTAAGAGAACGGATCCGGGGCGCCGCCTGTTACGGGCGGGGACTTGACAAAACCACCGGCCTTTAACGCCTCGGAATATTTGCCGTAGAGCATGATATTGTTGCTCACGTCCAGTTGCAGGCCGACCTCCGGCAGGAAATCATCGGCATTGGCTTCGTCAGATACGGGGGGCACAAAGGGAACGGCAGGGCCAAATTCGGTTCCGCCGACAGGCAGGAGAGCCAGCTGCGGGTTCTCGGTGCCGTCTTTCTCGATGTCCACGTAGCGTCCGCCGACGTTGATGCGGATATTTTCGGTCATCTTGAACGTCGTGTTGAAAAACCCGGAGATCCAGCGGGAATCCTCAACCAGCGGACCGCCGAAGCTGATGGCGCTGTGCGTCGCCGGGTTCAGGGCCGGGTTACGCGGAACAAAGCCCATGGAGAAGAAGTGCGGCAGGTCAAACAGCCATGGCAGGAACACGTCGACCTGCGTCGTCATGTCGTGCTCCTGGTAATACATCCCCACCATCCAGGTAAACCGTTGATCCTCCGGCGAGGTAAAGCGCACCTCCTGGGCGAACTGCTCGAAGGATTCATTGCGCTCATCGGCAAACACGGCAAACGAACTCATATCCGGGTCCAGGATGTCATACTTGTCATATTCCACGTAGGACGTGATGGAACTCATCACGATACCGCTGCCACCGATATCCCAGTCAAACGCCAGCAGGCCGACATTGGACTGGTGCTCGCGCCGTTCCTCTTCGTTAAATATCCGGGCGTTGTTCAGGCCGTAGGAAACCGGGCTGAAAGGCGCGCCCCAGTAGTTGGGACTGCCGAACACGGCGCCGCTGGCAGCGTTCAGTTCATCCATCACCGCGCGCACGTCCAGCGCGCCACCCGAACCTACCACGCCGTCAAGCCTGGTCAAATCGATACCGTTATACGCGGCGTCCAGCGCACACAGCGCTCCAATGAAGGGAGCCACGACAGGATGAGAGCTGCTCAGGGCAGGCCGTGTTTCGCAGCGGGTATATTCTGCCGGCACACCGATCTGCTGCACGTCCTGGTGCTCGTACTTGAACGTCAGTTCGAAATCATCGGTTGGTTCCCACACCCCGAGAGCCCGTATGCCCCAGTTTTCCTTGACGCCCAGTTCCTTGCCGGTAAGTACATGTTTATAGCCGGCGTCGTCGAGTTCGTAGTAGCGGCCAGCGAAGCGGATACCGAACGTATCCGACAACGGGCCACCTGTAGCGCCGATGACGCTGAGTTCTTCATCGGAGCCGTAAGCCACTGAAAAATCCCCTTCCCATTCATCGCCGGGCCGGCGGCTGATATAACTCAATGCACCGGCGGTGGCGCTCTGGCCGGCGAACACCGGCGCCGGACCGCGGATAACCTCAACCCGTTCCAGGTCGAAGAAGCTGTTCTGGCTCATGTTGTCGCGGCCGTAATACACCCCGTCGTGGAATTGAGCGACCGCTTGTTCGAACGCCTCGTTGGCGACGGTGGTGCCGATGCCGCGGATGACGAGGTTCTGGCCCACAAGCGTATCCGACATGAACAGGTTCGGTACGAAAGCAGACAGGTCCTCCATATCGGAAAAACCTCCGGCCTCTATATCATCACCTGTTATCGCCAGTATCGAAATCGGTACGTCCTGCAGGTTCTGCTCACGTTTTTGTGCGGTAACGATGATCTCTTCCAGTACCTGTGCGTTCAGCGGTGCCGCGATGACCAGGGTCAACGCTAAACTCAAAGCGACTTTGGAGTTCTTATTCATGGGACCCCCCCTGACAGCATCGTAAATCTAACTGACAGCTACTTTAAATTTATATCCTCGAAGATATTAACAACAATTTTCTGTCCAAAAACCAACCATAAGGCCAGTTTCTTACAGCAGTGTGGTTTCTGCCTAGCCGTAGGTATGGGTTTGTCGTTGGTTCTCCCATCCAGTTGGTATTTGAAAACCGCCTGTTTGCTTTGTCAGCAAGCTCACAAAATCCAGCGTAATGTAATCGTTGTATTCTGCGCTGATAGCCTGAAGACCGATCGGCAGTCCGTTGCGCGCTAAGCCGGTCGGAAACACGGTGCTTGGCAGGTATGCCACCGTGCTCACCCCTGCCCAGAACATTGACTGAAAGTATGCTTGAGGCACGCCGTTAACCGTCAGCGTGCGCTGCTCAATCGGGCTGTGATCGTGGGTGATAGCAGGCACGGCAAATACCGGACAGATCAATATGTCCCATTCAGCAAAGAATTCTCGCCATGCATAACGCAGATATTCACGCTGATTATTATAAAAAAGCCAATCCCGATGACTGAGAACGCGTGCGCGCGCCGCTATGGCAGAGCCAGATAAATCATCGGATGGGATGGATTCAGCGAGTTGGCGCGCCTTGAGATACTGTTCGTCTGTAACATCAGCAGTCGTCAGCGACCACATCAAGTTCAGAAATATTTCCTGGTTTTTTCTGAAATCAATAGCTGGCAATGCTTGGTCGGATACATACGCGCCGAGTTTTGTAAGTATCTCAGCCGTGTCCGCAAGCCGGCTGGCGATCTCCTCATCAACCGGGGCAATTTCATAATCTGACCAAATGGCAACCTTGTACTCTTTAAGGGAGTGTTTCCCCGGGCGTGGCAGTCCGGGTTGCCAGCCCGACTGATTTAATGGCTGAGCGCCGACGAGCAAATCCATGGCAAGTTCGAGATCCTGCACACTACGCGCCATTGGCCCAACTACACCAAGGTCCGGCGCAGCGATAACGCCGGGCAAAGCATGGCCCTGGTTCGGAATAATTCCCCAGGTTGGTTTGTGACCATAAACACCACAAAAATGCGCTGGCACACGGATGGACCCGGCCATGTCCGAGCCAACTTCCAAGGCGCAAAGGCCCGCAGCCAGTGCCGCGGCAGACCCTCCGGAAGAGCCTCCGGGTGAACGTGAGAGATCCCAGGGATTATTCGTCACCCCGTATATATCGTTGTAAGTTTGAATATCACCGAGCCTGTATGGAACATTAGTCTTACCCAGGAACACCGCCCCGGCTTGCTTAAGCCGCTTGACGACTTCAGCGTCGGCGTCGGCGATATTATCTTTTAATGCAGGGAGGCCCCAGGTGGTTGCTAACCCGGCTATGTTGAACGCCTCTTTGACAGTAACGGGAATTCCATGCAGCGGCCCTGCTATCTCGCCCTTGCCAAGCTGTTTGTCTGCTTTTGAGGCTGTCGCCAGCGCCCCGTCGAAATCCCTGGCTACGACAGCGTTTATGTCATCGTCCAATTGCTCAATGCGCTTGATAAAGTGATCCGTAAGCTCCAGGGAACTGATTTCCTTGTCCCGGATTTTGCCGGCCAATTCACGCGCGCCCAGAAAAGCAAGGTTACTCATAGTTCACAATAAAAAAGGGCCTGAGAAGGTCACCTGAAAATACTAATGGCTATAGCAGTGGACTCAACTCGCCATTAGACCGGTTTTTCGCAGTAATTCAGATTGTTGCCTGAACTAAAGTATGGGTTTGTTGTGCCGATGTGGCTCAGCTTCAGCTTATCAAGCCACTGTTTCTTGCCGTAGCCACGGCGAGGGTCCGATTGGTGACGTGCAGCTTGCTGAATATATTACTTATATGAAATTTCACGGTTGCTTTGGCTATAAATAATTGCGCTGCTATTTCAGAATTTGTTTTTCCAGCAGATATTAATTGTAACACTTCGAGTTCACGGTTACTCAACGCCTCGACATTGACCAGGTGGTTATCCACGTGGGTGGGTGAGAGGTGGTTTGCCATACAAGAAACTCCGACAGACGTGTACGCGTCTGATATTTCTTCAATATAAGATGCGACCTGGATTGGAATTGACTTGTCCTTTAAACAGCCTGCCAACAACTCTCTGATTATCTTTCCTTCGTCGATAAAGGTACGTAATAATCTGGCCGGTTCAGCCAACTTTACAGCCTGATGGATGAGGCTGGCCGCCTGTGCATGATCTTCTTGTATTTTAAGGAGCTGCGCCTCCAGCAGCAGACAATCAAGAGCCGCTTGAAAAGCCATGTGCTGCTCTGCATAGCTGCGTAAATTTATAACCCGGTTCCGGGCATTATCGAGTTTGTTTTGCAAGACACTCAGGCGAACCTGGTTAGCGCGCACAAAATAATCGCCGGTATCCCAATTTTCAGGAATTGTACCGGGCGCCAAAGAATGCTGGCTGGAAAGATCAGAACAAACCGCGCCGCTGTCGAGCATTTTCCTGGCTATCAGTAACCGCTCTCTCTCAACCCAGGCAGGAAACAAGCTGCTGTTGCATTGCTTTGCACGGAACAGACAGCGGTTCAGCGCATTATGGGCCGCATCCCAATCTCCGGTAGCGCTGTAGCAACGAGAAAGTGTGACATAACCGTAACAGGAAAAAATCGGTGGTCCGATTTCTTCGATAAGCAGCAGATTGGAATTTAATAATTCCTGTGCTTCTTCTATTCTGTTCCATTCATAACATACCGTTGCCCGCATCGTGCTGGCCAGGGCGCGTGCAAAAATGTTGCCGTTATCTACGTCTTTTGCAGCATCTTCCGAGCGTTCAAACAACCGATAGGCGTCCTGATGATTTAACTGCTGGATATCTACTATCCCTGCGAAACCGTCCACAACAGCCATCCCATAACACTGATTATTGATGGAAAAATACTCCCATGCCTGCGTGAGCAGTTTTTTGCTTTCCGCAAAGCGACCATGCCGGAGCTGTGCATATCCCCTCAGGTCATTCAACGTCGCTATCATGAGATTGTCCACCGGCTTATCATCCAATTGTTCGGTCAGCGCTAACAGCTGCGTATTGTCATCCTTCATGGCGGCTATGGATGCTGGCACCACGGTCGCCTCTGTTTCAAGAGATGTTAATTCTTCGGGGTCAACATCCGCTGAAGTCTCAGCCAACTCTGAGAGCGCGCGATTAAGCCTGGTATTAACAGTTTCCGCATTCTGTATCTTGTTCATCAGGCACAGGGCAAACCCCTCCAGTATCAAGAGTCGCGGGAATCTTTCTTTGACAGCGTCCGGGATGTTGCTGAGCCACGTATATACCTGCGCTGTGGTCCCCATCAGCGACATGATCGCAATTGCGTCCTGATGGATATCCTCAATGATTTCTAAATCATTGGAGTGGAGCGCGTAATCAACCGCTTCTTTAATAAGTCCCTGGGCGCGAAACCAGCCTGCCGCTTTATGATATAAGTTCAAAACTTCATGCGGATATTGGCGTCGAAGCCTGCCAATAAGGAAATCATGAAATAAGTGATGGTACCGGTACCAATGGCCGTGTGTGTCCAGGGGCAATGTGAATAAACCATCATTCTCCAGTTGTTCCAGGACGCTTTGTGAATCATTTCGACCGGTTAATAAATTGCATATATCTGCATTAAAGCGTGACAAAATGGAGGTTTTAAGCAAAAAGTCAGTCAGTGATTGAGACTGTTGTATTAATACATTATTCGTCAAATAATCGGCAATCTCATAAAGATTACCTGAGAAGGAAGCGATAAACTCATCGCGTTGTTCATAATTTTTCAGCACCAGCGCCACTAGCTGGAGACCGGCAGCCCAACCTTCGCTTTTTTCAGCGATAATAGCGATCTGCTCTGCAGTGAGCTGAAGTTTATGCTTGCGCTCCAGAAACGCCTTGGCCTCTGTACCACTGAAGCGGAGCATGCTGACGTCCACTTCGGTCATTTTTTCGCTGACACGCCATTTGCTCAGGGATAGGGGTGGCACGATACGACTTCCGATGACTAATAAAAAATTCTCCGGAGACCAGTCAATGAGTCGCTCAATAAACTGATGGATGACGACTGAATTGATGTGCTGGTAATCATCTATAAATAATGTCACAGGCATACCAATTCTAATCAATTCATTAATGATGTGATTAAGTGCAATAGTAATGTCAGGTTGTAATCGACCTTCGATCCAGTTAGCGGAATCCACCCAAAAGTCATCGATTACTTCCTGGTAAGCGCACACGACATATCTGACAAAGGTTGCAGGATCATCATCCAGCTCATCAACAGACAACCAGCAAGCCGTTTGATTATTTTCAGACATGGACCTATGCCATTGATACAACAAAGTTGTCTTGCCATAGCCGGCAGGCGCATGCACCAAAGCCAACTTTTTTGTGCCGGCTGTGTTTAATACTTTGCTCAGGCTGGGGCGTCTTATCACTCCAGTCCTGTTCGCCGGCGGGAACAGTTTGGTTTTAATGATTAGCATTCGGAGCTATTTCAATATCCTGGTGTGCAACTGTACTCTGTCAGACAGGGCAAGATCACACTTTTAGATA
>JAAXHV010000132.1:11180-12305 GCA_012270695.1 Gammaproteobacteria bacterium
GATATTAACAAGCACCATGACCTGCTGGATATTCTGTTTTTGACGGTGAGTGCGGTGCTGTCGGGGGCGGAAGGCTGGACGGATATCAAGGCGTTTGGTGATGAGAAGCTGGATTGGTTACGGCGCTACCGGCCGTTTGCGAACGGGATACCGGTGGATGATACGATCGCGCGGGTGGTGCGAGCGATTGACCCTGAGCAGTTCAACCGGGCATTCTTGAACTGGGTGAATGAGGTACGGGGGGCATCAGGTCAGGAGCAGATTGCGTTGGATGGGAAGACCTTGCGGCGGTCTCATGAAGGGGACCGACAAGCGGCCCTGCACAGTATCACGGCCTGGGGTCATGAGTGTGGGCTGGTGCTGGCGCAGTTGAAGTCAACAGGTAAGAAAAATGAGCAGGCCTCGGTGCTGGAGATGCTGGATATGTTGCATATCAAAGGGGCACATATCACCGCGGATGCGATGAACACGCAGAAGAAGATTGTGGAGAGGATACATGGGAAAGGCGGGGATTACACGCTGTCATTGAAGGGTAATCACAAGCTGCTGCGTGAGGAGATAAGGTCTTATTTTCATAAGGTTAGGCGGGATGAGCCGGCTAAGCTGGCGGTCTATGAAGAGGTCGATGGGGGTCATGGCCGGGTGGAGAAGCGGACCTGCCGGCAGTTGCCGGTGAGTGAGTGGGTGAGTGAGGCTGAGAAGTGGCCCGGGCTCAAGAGTGTGATAGAGATGGAACGGGAGCGACACCTGCCGGGCAAGGAAGCCAAGACCGAGACCCAGTACTATATCAGCTCGCTGCCCTTGGATGCGGTGCGGGTGGCGCGGGGGATACGCCAGCATTGGGAGGTGGAGAACAAGGCACATTGGGTGTTGGATGTGGCGTTCAAGGAGGATGACTGTCGGATACGGCTGGGCAATGGGGCAGAGAACGTGGGGATTATCCGGCGCTTCTGTTTGAACCTGGCGCGGTTACATCCGAAGAAACACAGTATGCGTGGGAAGCTCAAGTGGGCCGGGTGGAGTGATGCGAGACGGGCGGAGATACTGTTTGGAGCAGATCACACATGAATAATATATATAAAAGTATGCGGCTGCCCTGGGAAAGTTACAAGATTTACTTGACAT
>JAAXHV010000133.1:0-3501 GCA_012270695.1 Gammaproteobacteria bacterium
CTGGCCAGCACTGACGTGATGCACGATTACAGCACGACCGTGACCAAATCCGCCCCCTGCCCTGCGGCTGAAGTCAATGCCATCTACGAACCCATGATCGGCGCGGCGAAACAGATGCTGGGACAGGAAGGATTTACAGAGGATAAAATGAGCTTCAGGCAGTCTGTGGGGTTTCGCTATGCCATGCAGGTCCATGAAGTCATCACCCCGGTACGCGCCACCGCGCCGCTGGATGAGGACGGACTGGATCAATTAATCGATGATTTTGAAACGCTGTATGAAAACCGCTACGGTAAAGGCTCCGCCTATCGTGATGCGGGAATTGAAATGACCCAGTTCCGACTCAGCGCCGCCGGCAGCATAGCGCGTCCGGAGTTTGTGGCCGAACAGCTGGCTGATGCCTGTCCGGATGCAGCCCGTAGCGGGCGGCGCAGGATATTCGTCAACGGCCATGACAGCCTGACGGAAGCCGACATTTATGATTTTGAAAAACTGCGCCCCGGTAATATCATCAGTGGACCGGCGGTTATTCATACGCCCATCACGACTATCGTGATCCAGGACAGCCAGCACGGGTCCATGGACGGGTATAGAAATATTGTTATCGACATAACATGATAGATCCCATCACTTTTTCGATCATCCGCCACCGCCTGTTCCGGGTCGTGGATGAGGCCGTGATTACCCTGAAAAATGTATCCGGCAGCGCCATCACCAACGAGGGCCATGATTTGATGGTCTCCCTGTACCGGGCGGACGGCTCCCTGCTGATGGGCGGCGTGGGTTTCCTGCACCACCTGACCAGCGCCGCGGAAGCGTGCAAGTCCATCATCAGGCGCTTCCGCGGAGACATCCACGCCGGCGACGTGTTCCTGCTGAATGACCCCTACACCGCGGCCCTGCATACCTCCGACGTCTACCTGGTGGCGCCTATCCATTACCGCGGGGAACTGGTGGCCTGGAGCGCCTGTTTTGTGCACGTATACGATATCGGGGCCACCAATCCCGGCGGGTTTTGCCCCGATGCGGAAAATATTTACACGGAAGGTTTCAGTTCTCCAGGACTGCGGCTGGTGGATAAGGGGGAGATTAACCGGGCCATCATGGACACCTTTCTCAACATGGTGCGCTCCCCGGACATGGTGGCGCTGGACCTGAATTCCATGATCGCCTGCAATAACGTCGCCCGGGAGCGGATGCTGGCCCTGATTGAAAAATACGGGTTCGAGACAGTCGATGAAACCTGCCGGACGTTGATCATCCGCTCGGAGGAAAAATTGCGCGCCCGCCTGCGGGAGCTGCCCGACGGGCAATGGCAATCGCGCCAGTACCTGAGCGTGGAGGATGAGGTCTGCCGGGTTGAACTGACCATGACCAAGCAGGACGATACGCTCTGCTTCGATTTCAGCGGCTCCAGCGAGCAGAGCCGGTACGCCATCAACTGCACCAAATGGGCTTCCCTGGGTGGCCTGTTCGCGCCCCTGTTCCCGTTGCTCTGCTATGACATCACCTGGAATGAGGGCGTGATCAGCCCCATCACCATGATCGCGCCGGAAGGGACTGTAGTGAACTGCACGCGCCCGGCGCCGGTTTCCGTGGCGACCGTCGGGGCCATACAATCCGTCAACAACGCCGCCTGCACCACTATCGGCAAGATGCTCAGCGCCAGTGAAAAATACGCGCGTGAGGCCACGGCCGTGTGGCACGCGAACCATTTTGCCGTGTTCCTGTTCGGCCGTAACCAGCATAACAAACAGGCCATCGGCATCCTCACGGAGACCTTCGCCGGCGCCGGCGGCGCCAGGGCCTGGGCGGACGGCATTGAAGTGGGCGGCGAGATCCCGAACCCCATCTCGCGTATGGCCAATATTGAGACCGTTGAATACACCTTCCCGATCCGCTACCTGTTCCGCCGCCGCCTGCGGGATTCCGGCGGTCCGGGGCGTTACCGGGGCGGCGTTGGCATGGAATTGTCCTTCGTGGCGCACGATGCGCCGGACGGCGGGATACATTATGTTGTCTCAGGCAAAGGTTCCAAGTTCCCCATGAGCGAGGGTCTGGCCGGCGGCTATCCCGGTTCGCCCAATGCCTACACCTGGATCAAATACAACGAGGTGCAAACGGGCAACAGTGAAAATCCGGCACTAACGGACACCGGTGAAAACCCGACACTAACGGGCAATGATCTCAACCCGGCACTAACGGGAAGTGCCCGGCATTCGGCGCAAACGGACAAGCTCCGGGACCCCGCGCGAACGGACCTCACGGTGGGCGAAAAGCAGATTGTAGACTGGGGGGTGTTCCCGCTGATGGGCAAAGATGCCCTGTACGTCAGGTGGAACGGCGGCGGCGGTTACGGCGATCCCCTGCTGCGCCCGCCGCAGGAGGTGGCCGGTGACGTACGGGACGGCCTGACTTCACCGGAATTTGCGGAAAGCGTGTACGGTGTCGTCATGGACGCCGGGACGGGTGAGACCGACCTGGCGCTGACGGAGGAAAAGCGGGCCGGCCTCATGCTGAACAGGAAAAACGGCGCGCAGGCCGCCATTGCCGCAAACCCACAGGTCACCTGCAGGCACTGCGGCGGCAACCTGGCCGCCGGCGACGGCAACTGGAAGGAAAGCGCGGTGCTGCAGGAGACGCCCATGCAGTCCCTGGGCGGCCCCTATGCCAGCGGCGGCGAGGTATTGCTGCGGTCGTTCTCCTGTCCGGGTTGCGGCATCGTGCTGGAAACGGAGACTGCCTTAAAGGGCGACCCGTTCCTGCATGACCGGATTTTTTAGCCGGAAAGCAAGAAGAACACGGACAACAGTTTTTTCACCACAGAGACCACTGAGATCACTGAGTGAAATAAAATTATTATTAATCAGCCGGAACTGCTTGAAGACAGATTGCATTTACCTCTGTGTTCTCTGCGCACTCTGTGGTAAAACAAAACGGCGGATAAATATTATTTTCTGAGGCCATGCACAATATACGAATAAGTGATGAGATCATCGAGCGGGTGGTGAAACGCCGCGGGCGGTTTCACCTGTACGACAGTTTTGACCCGACCCGGTGCGCGCTTGTGGTCATCGATATGCAGAATGCTTTCTGCAAGCCGGGGGCGCCGGCCGAGGTGCCTGCCAGCCGCGGCACCATCGCCAACATCAACCGGTTGGCGCAGGAGTTGCGCGACCGGGGTGGTGACGTGATCTGGATAGTCAGCGAATTCCACTGTAACGGCGGCAAGTCCGAATGGGAGAATTTCTTCAACAACATGGTTGCCGGGAAGGTACGGGAACGTACCATGCAGTATATGGCGCCCGGGCAGGAAGGCGGCAAGCTCTGGCACGAACTGGAGGTCGATGAAGACGACATTCACCTGGTCAAGAACCGTTACGGCTGCCTGAGTCCGGGCGCCTCCAAGCTGGAGCGAGTCTTGCGCAGCCGCGCCATCGACACCCTGCTGATAGCCGGGACAAAAACCAATATCTGTTGCGAGACCGCGGCGCGCAGCGC
>JAAXHV010000133.1:3579-11401 GCA_012270695.1 Gammaproteobacteria bacterium
AACCCGCACACATGAACGCCTGCGCATGAGTACTGGCATGAGTACGATCACCTGGGCAGAGTTCCTGTGTGGCCCGATTGCTAAATCGGAGTTGAAACTGGCAACCGAGGTAATCAGACGGCGCGGCCATGATGAAAAACATGGATGAACACTATCTCCGCATCGCCTTCAAGGAGGCCGGACGGGCGCGGGAACGGGGCAATCACGCATTCGGCGCCTTGCTGGTGGACGCGAACGGCACACCCGTCCTGGCCGCGCAGAACTCGGTGGTCACCGACAGCGATGTGACCGCGCACGCGGAGATCAACCTGATCCGGGCCGCTTCCAGGAAATTCCAGCCCGGTCAGTTAAAGACGTTCACCTTGTATGCAAGTGGGGAGCCCTGCCCCATGTGCGCCGGCGCCATCGTCTGGGCCAATATCCGCCGGGTCGTGTTCGGCCTGGGCATGGACGCGATATACCGGTTATTCGACGCTGACCCCGAGGCCCCCGCCCTGCCCATGCACGCCGTCAACGTATTTTCCGCGGCTCCCTGGCCTGTTGAAGTCATCGGCCCCAGGCTGGAAGACGAAGCGGAAGCGGTTTTTCTTAATGATGAATAAGCTGAAAAACCTCAAAAAGTCTTGACAGGCGCATCGATAGCATTATCGTAAAACGACACTTATATCGACGGGATTTTATCCATGACAACCGTTACCGTCTCGCCAAAATACCAGATTGTGATTCCCAGGGAAATCAGCGAAGCAAATGGAATTATCCCGGGACAGAAAGTTCAGATGATCAGCTACCGGAACCGTATACAACTGATTCCCATAGAGCCGATGGAGAGGCTGAGAGGTTTACTTAAAGGCATTAATACAGATGTGGATCGCGATGAAGATCGATTATGAACATAGTCGACTCGTCCGGATGGTTGTCCTTTTTTGCCAGTGACAAAAATTCACGATCATTTTCCGAGCCGATAGAAAGATTGGGAGAGTTGCTGGTACCGAGTATCACCCTGACTGAGGTATTCAGGATTATTCTGCGCCAGAGAGGCGAGGAAGCAGCCTTGCGCGCCATTGCACATATGGAACAGGGACCCGCACTGCCCGGGGCTTATATGGTAAGCTATTGCAAAAACTCACATACCAAGGAGATATAACAAGTGGCTACAGCAGCGAGATCGCTATCCCCCGAAGGGCAAAAAATCACTATTGAGAACGGACGATTGCAGGTCCCCGATAACCCGATCATACCATTTATCGAAGGAGACGGTATCGGCGCCGACGTCTGGCGGGCGACAAAACAGGTGCTGGACGCCGCGGTTGCCAAGGCCTATAACGGTAACCGGCAGATCCACTGGCTGGAAGTCTATGCCGGGGAGAAGGCCAATGAACTGACCGGTTCCTGGCTGCCGGACGAGACCCTGGCTCGCTGCCGGCAATACCTGGTCGCCATCAAGGGCCCGCTGACCACGCCCATCGGCGGCGGCATACGTTCCCTGAACGTCGCCTTGCGCCAGATCCTCGACCTTTATGTCTGCCTACGTCCGGTGCGCTGGTTCAACGGCGTACCCTCGCCGACAAAAAACCCGCAGGACGTGGACATGGTCATATTTCGGGAAAACACCGAAGACATCTATGCCGGCATCGAGTTTGAACAGGGCACGGAAGACAACCGTAAGTTCCTTGACCTGCTGCAGGAAGCGTTTCCCAACTATTACCGGAAAATCCGCTTTCCCGAGACCACCGGCATCGGCATCAAGCCGATATCCCAGGAAGGGACGGGGCGCCTGGTCAAGGCCGCAATCCGCTATGCGCTGGATAACAAGCGCAAGAGTGTGACGTTCGTCCACAAAGGCAACATCATGAAATACACCGAGGGGGCGTTCCGCAACTGGGGTTATGCCTTGGCGGAAAACTCCTTCCCGGATCAAACCTATACCTGGGATCAATGGGAGCGTACCCGGTCGGCAAACGGGTCAGAGGCAGCCAACAAGGAGCAGGAAGACGCCCTGGCCGGCGGCAAAATACTCATCAAGGACGCTATTGCCGATATTACCCTGCAACAGGTATTGACCCGTCCCAGGGAATTTGATGTGATTGCCACCATGAACCTGAACGGTGATTACCTGTCCGACGCGTTGGCTGCACAGGTCGGCGGTATCGGCATAGCGCCCGGAGGCAATATCAACTATGACACCGGCCACGCCGTATTCGAGGCGACTCACGGCACCGCGCCCAAGTACGCCAACCAGGACAAGGTCAACCCGGGATCCCTGGTCCTCTCCGGAGAAATGATGCTGCGCTATCTCGGCTGGACGGAAGCAGCAGACCTCATCTTATCCGGTATGGATAATACGATATCCTCCAAGACCGTCACCTATGACTTTGCCAGACTCATGGAAGGCGCAAACAAAGTCAGTTGCAGCGAGTTCGGCCAGGCATTGATTAGAAATATGTAAGCCCGCCGATGCCCGAGCAACGTAAACAGACCATCGCGCGCATCTCGGAATTTATCTACGAAGGATTCCAGAAATATAACGAGAGTTTCTCCCGCATCACTGAGCGCGCCCGGCGGCGTTTTGAACAGCAGGACTGGGGCGGGCATCAACAGGACATAGTCGAACGGGTCGAACTCTACGAAAAATCCGTTCGCCGCATCGTCATCTCGTTGCGCAAAAATCTGGGCCCCAGAGTAATCGACCGCAGGCTCTGGCACGGCACGCGCAGGTATTTCGGTGAACGCCTGTATAACGTGCCGGACGCCGGATTTATGAAGACGTTTTTCAATTCCATAACCCGCCGGATCTTCGATACGGTGGGGACCGATTCGGAAATTGAATTCGTTTCCTCAGCGCCCGATGAAGGTTTCAACCCGCTGGAGACCCTGACCCTCAACCGCTATCCCTACTGGGGCTCATTGGACAAGACATTCAAAAGAATTCTGGATGATTTTGCCTTCAAGGTGCCTTACAAGGATATCAGCGCCGACAGCCGGGTATTCAGCCAGGAAATCCAGCGCTATTACCAGACGCACTTGCGGGAATTCGGGGAGTTTCTCAGGTTTGAATTTATCAACTCGGCTTTTTTTCAATCAGCCCGCGCCTACCTGATCGGCCGCACAATCCAGCAAAACTACGTCAATCCTATCATCATTGCCTTGAAAAACACCTCCGGTGGTATCGAAGTTGACGCGGTACTGTTGTCCGAGGAAGAAGTCAGCGTCGTATTCAGTTACACCCGCTCCTATTATTTTGCCAACCCCCATTCCGTAATCGGCGCGGTGCATTTCCTGCATTCCATTCTGCCCAGCAAGCCCATCGACGAATTGTACACGGTGCTGGGCAGGCTGCGTCAGGGCAAGACCGAGCGCTACCGCATCTTTTCACACCACCTCGAGAACACGGATGACAAGTTCGTGCATGCCGAAGGAGATAAAGGACTGGTGATGCTCGTCTTCACCTTGCCCTCTTACAACCTGGTATTCAAAATCATCCGGGACAATTTCGGTTACCCGAAGACCATCAACAGGGAAGAAGTGCAAAACAAGTACAGGCTGGTTTCCCGGCATGACCGAGCCGGTCGCTTGATCGATACCCAGGAGTTTCGCAACCTGGAATTCCCGGTCAACCGCTTCGGTGAGGATTTGCTGAATGAATTGCTCAGCGAAGCGGCCGGAACCGTGCGTGTCACGAACGATCAATTAATAATCGACCACGTCTATATCGAGCGCCGGGTACGGCCGTTGAACCTGTACCTGAGGGAAGCCGACCACGGCGATGCCGGCGAGGTGATACTGGATTACGGCCAAACCATCAAGGACCTGGCCAATACCAATATCTTCCCCGGTGACCTGTTGTTGAAAAACTTCGGCGTGACCCGTCACCGGCGGGTTGTTTTCTATGATTACGATGAAGTAGCCCTGGTAACGGAATGCGACTTCCGCGACATCCCCGACAGTGATGACGATGAAGACCTGATGCGCTCGGACGTCTGGTTTCACGTCAACAAGAACGACATTTTCCCGGAAGAGTTTATTAAATTTTTATCCATGGAACCGCAGTTGCGCGCCCTGTTCCTGGAAGTCCACGGTGACCTGCTCACGGCTGATTACTGGAACCACGTTAAAAACAAACACCTGAGTGGTGATATCGAACTGATCATTCCTTATTTCCGGCATTCGATACCGGCTGAGCAGGAAACGGGGAACAGGAAACAGGCATCAGGCATCAGGTAACAGGCATCAGGGAACAGGGAACAGGGAACAGATAGCAGGGAACAGAGCAGACAGCAGGTATCAGGAAGCGAACAACAGGGAACAGAAAGCGGAGGGAGGAAACAACGAGTTTTTATGAAAATCCCGTTTCACGTCGATTGTTCTCAACCATCTGTCAGCCGTTACCTGTTACCTGTTGCCTGTTACCTGTTGCCTGTTTGCCTGACGTCATGCCAGTCGGAACGTTTGCAGGTGCATGAATTTACCGGTTTCATTATGGGCACCACCTATTCCGTCTTGATCAATGCAGAGGAGTTGCCGCTTTCAAGGCAGCGATTGCAGACGGAGTTCAATACTATCCTCAACCGGGTCAACATGGAGATGTCCCCCTACCTACGCGAGTCGGAACTGTCACAGATAAATGATGCGGATAGTACCGGTTGGCTTTCCGTGAGCACATCACTGATGCACGTGCTACAGGCGGCGCAAGATATAAGCCGAGCAACGCAAGGTGCATTCGACGTCACCGTCGGCCCCCTGATCAACCTGTGGGGGTTCGGCCCGGAACAGGTTTTCACAGTTCCGACGGAAACACAGATCAGCGCGGTTTTACGCCTGGTCGGCCATGAAAAACTGCGCATGGACCCTGCGGCCTCAGCCGTGAAAAAAGCGTATGGTGGGATGCGCATCAACCTTTCCGCGATCGCAAAGGGATATGGCGTGGATGAGATTGCCGAGCGCCTTGACCAACTGCAACTGGACAACTACCTGGTGGAAATCGGCGGCGAAATCCGCGCCCGGGGCGTAAACGACAAAAACAGACCCTGGCAAATCGGGATTGAGCAACCACTTACAGGTCAACGGGAGGTCCGTCGGATCATCCGACTGGACAACAGTGCCATGGCGACGTCCGGTGATTACCGGAACTATTTTGAGCATGAAGGAAGCCGCTACTCGCACACGATTGACCCACGCACGGGCCGCCCGGTCACCCACGCTCTCGCCTCGGTGACAGTATTACACCCCTCCACCATGCTGGCCGACGCCTGGGCGACCGGCCTGCTGGTGCTGGGTCCGGAAGAAGGACTTGAATTAGCAAGACAAAACAGCCTGACAGCGTTTTTCATCATCCACGAAGATGGGGGATTCAGGGAAGAGTCCACCCCGGCATTCAAACCCTATTTTGTCGGTGACAGGCTTTAACCCGGATTTCTCACCAGGTGATGCGATGCTTGCGCAGGATTTTTTACGCCAGCGGGTGCCTGCGACCGAAAGCATAGCCGTAGCTCTGGTTGAGGGAGCACGTGCCCGCTGGCGTAAAAAAGACAAGTGAGGGCGCATCAAGCGTAGTCTGTCATGGTAGCATAGTGAAAATAGGCTCATAACGTATTGACAGCAACCATGTTTCCAATTGCAACAAGCGACCTGATGAGAAATCCGGGTTAACAATGAGTAACCCAAATTGCACAATCATAGCGGGGCCGAACGGGGCAGGGAAGACCACCTTTGCGCTGGAGTTTCTTCCACAGATCAATTGCCGTGTTTTCCTGAACGCCGATATGATCGCTGCGGGTCTGTCGCCGTTCAGAGCGGAGGAAAAGCAGTTTGAAGCAGGCAAGCTGTTTCTGCGTGAAATCGAGCAATCTATACAAAAAAGAGAAAATTTCGCCTTTGAAACCACCCTTTCCGGCAAATCTCACCTGTCAAGAGTGAGCCGCATGCTGGAAGACGGCTGGCGCGTCGAGCTCATCTATCTCTGGATACCCGGTGTAACGGCATCACTGAACCGCGTCCGGCAGCGCGTCCGGCAAGGCGGGCATAATATTCCTGAAAAAGACATTCGCAGACGTTACGCTAAAAGCCTGAAAAATCTGCTGGATCACTACGCGCCACTGTGCAGTGAAGTAAAATGTATTGATAATTCTACCAAGGACAGACGACCCATATTCAGGCAAGAAGGAAAAAATGTTACAGTGGTAAACAAGGAATTGTTTGAAACACTGAGAGGAGATGCGAACATGGCCGGACAAACCACGGTGCAAGAGCATAGTGAAGTCTATGAGACAGATGAAATCAGCAATGAAACCCCGGCTATACGCCGGATGGAAGACGTGGACATGGAGTTTGTTCTGAAAGTACTCGAAGACGCTGTGTCCAAAGAACTGGAAAGGAAGCGGAAACTCGGCTATGACGCGATTATTATAGAAAACAACACCATATTGCGGCTACACCCTGACGGCAGCACGACGGAGGTCGGTCCGGCGCGGTGAATGCAGGCTAACGACTTGGTGAGAAATCCGGGCCAGTTCTATTTCAGGTTCTTCACCAGGATTTTGGAGTTGCGTTGATAGTTGTATAAGGACTGTTTTGCCATGGGCAGGCTCTCCACCGAGGCTTGGCTGAAACCCCGCTCAAGGAACCAGTGCTGTGTCCGGGTGGTCAGCACGAACAGGCTGTCCAGATCCTGGCGTTTTGCCTCTTTCTCCACCTCGTCAAGCAACTGGTTGCCGTGGCCGGCATCCTGGTAATCCGGGTGTACTACCAGGCAGGCCACTTCCCCCATCCCGTCATCGGGAAAGGGGTACAGGCCGACGCAGCCGATAATGACGCCATCCCGGATCAGGATAGTAAAGTGATCCACTTCCAGCTCCAGTTTCTCCCTGGAACGTTTTACCAGGGCGCCCTGTTGCTCATGGGGATTGATCAAATCCAGGATCGCGCCGATATCATCGCTGTTGGCTCTGCGCGTCACGTCATAGGCAGAGGTGGTAATCATCAGCCCGGCGCCGTCCCGGGTGAACAGTTCATTCAATAAGGCCCCGTCTTCCTCCCGGTTCAGCAGGTGTGCGCGTTGTACGCCGTTGGCACAGGCGTCCAGCGCGTGTTTCAGGTACCGATAACCATCTGAGTGCCCATCAGCGCGGCTCAACAACTCCCGGGCATCCTCCCGGTTCAACTGGTTGGCCTGCCGGCCATCCGCCAATGCGCACAGATCAGCCTCTTCCATCAAATAAATCAGCTTGTCCGCGTGCAAGGCCACGGCCACCTCGGAGGCCATGGCGAGCGCTGACAAGTTATATGCCTCTCCGGTCACGGAATAACCCAGCGGGGGTAATACCACGATTTCGCCCTTATCAAGTTTGTGGATGATGGCGTCCGCATCGGTGCAGCGGATGGCGCCGGTGAATTGATAATCCACTCCCCCGATGACGCCCAGGGGTTTTGCGGACACATAATTTCCCGTATTCACCCTGATTGCCGCATTGGACATGGGGCTGTTGCCAAGCCCCATGGACAGCCCGGCTTGCAACTCCAACAACATCCGCCCGGCAACCGACGTGACGGCTTCCATGGTGTCCGGGTCGGTGATGCGTATGCCCTGATGATACCTGGAAGCCAACTGCTTCTCATCCAGGCAGTCCTCTATGGAAGCGCGGGCGCCGTAGACCAGCACCAACCTGATCCCCAGGCTGGTGAGCAGCGCCACGTCATGGACCAGAGAGGTAAAACCACTGCTGCGTAGCGTCCTGCCATCGACCTGGACAACGAACGTCCTGCCACGATGGATACGGATATAAGGCGAAGCCGAACGGAACCAGCTTACGAACTGCGTTTTCTCCAT
>JAAXHV010000133.1:11463-14808 GCA_012270695.1 Gammaproteobacteria bacterium
CATACTCATATAGTTATACCAGATCATGACATGCAGAAGTGTACTATCATCTGCTTCAGCAGGTCCTGCATGGGACGGATACGGTTCTGCTCGATATATTCGTTGGCCTGGTGCGCCTGGTCGATATCTCCCGGCCCCAGCACCACCGTGTCCATTCCAAGCGAATTCAGGTAAGGCCCTTCGGTGCCAAAATTGACTGAACCGGCTGCATGTCCGGTCAGCTTCTCCGCCACCCTGACGATATCGCTTTGAGGATCGGTCTCCATGGGGGGCGTCCCGGGAAAAACCTCATCAAACTCTACGGTCAGGCCGCTCCCGGCAACGGTTTGGGTCACCATCCTGCGCAACAGTTTACGAATCCCGCTGATTTGCATACGCGGCAACAACCTGAGGTCGATCTTCAGTTCACACTCGGCGCAGATCCGATTGGGGCTGTCGCCACCGCGGATACAACCAAAATTCAAGGTCGGCACCGGCACGTTGAAGTTTGCATTGGAATATTCCTCCTGCAAGCGGCCGCGCCACTCCCTCAGGGACTTCATGACCTCATGCATGCCTTCCAGGGCGTTATTGCCCAGGGACGGATTACTGGCGTGTCCGGCCTTTCCCTTGAGGGTAATGGTCTCGATCATCACCCCTTTGTGCATGATTACTGGTTTTAAACCCGTGGGTTCTCCGATCAGCGCGTGGCGTCCCAGGCGCCTGTCCCCATCTACCAGGGCCTTGGCGCCGGCCATGGTGCTCTCTTCATCACAGGTTGCCAGCAGAATGATGGGACGCCTTGGCTTTTTCAGGTCCAGGGCGCGTAACACCTGCATCACGATAGGGAAAAAACACTTCATGTCCGCTGTACCCAGGCCGTAAAATCGCCCGTCTCTTTCCGTAAGCCTGAAGGGATCCTGATGCCAGGCGGACTCGGTATACGGCACCGTATCGGTATGGCCGGATAACACCAGACCGCCATCGCCCGTACCCAGGCTGGCTATCAGGTTGACCTTGTCAGCCTTGCCATTAACGGGCATCGTCTCGACCGCGAAACCCAGGTCGGCAAACCAGTTTGCCAGCAGGTCCACCACGGGAAGATTACTCTGGTCGTGGCGCGGGTCGATACTGCTCACCGTCGGCGCCGCTACCAGCGCGGCAAAAGACTCTTTGAATGCAGGTAGTGTTATCATATTGTTCGGCACTTATCCGCAGATGAGGCATCCCTGCCTGAAGCATGCAGAGACAGGCCCCTGCTTAAAAGATGCGGGGGCAAGGATTAGCGCAGATGATAACATTAAATTGATGTTTACCGTTCGTTATCCCCTTTATTTCAGGGAGAGCGCGCGTTTTTGAACCTCGTCTGACGGCAACACGGGAATAGCAATCCAATCAACATCAGGAATGTAATCATGACTGAACAATTGAATCGTTACAGCGCAAAGATAACCCAGGAGAAATCGCAGGGCGCATCCCAGGCCATGTTGTACGGCACCGGCATGACCGACAAGGACATGGCTAGGCCACAGGTGGGTATTGCCAGTGTCTGGTTTGAAGGCAATACCTGCAACATGCATCTGCTGGACCTTGCGGCCAGGGTCAAGGAGGGTGTGGATGCCCAGGACCTGATGGGTATGCGATTCAACACCGTCGGTGTCAGCGATGCCATATCCATGGGCACCGAAGGTATGAGTTTTTCCCTGCAATCCCGCGACCTCATCGCAGATTCCATCGAAACCATCATGTGCGCGCAGTGGTATGACGCCAATATTTCCATCCCCGGGTGCGACAAAAACATGCCCGGCTGCATCATGGCCATGGGCCGACTCAACCGCCCTTCCCTCATGATCTACGGCGGCACCATCAAACCGGGTTATCACCAGGGCAGGAAAGTGGACATCATCTCCGCGTTCCAGAGTTATGGCGAATTCATCTCGGGACGTATAGACGAACAAAGCCGTAGCGCTATCGTGCGCTCGGCCTGCCCGGGTCCGGGCGCCTGTGGCGGCATGTACACGGCCAATACCATGGCCTCGGCGATCGAAGCGCTGGGCATGTCGCTGCCCAACAGTTCCTCAACGCCTGCGGTTGACCCGCAAAAGCTGGACGAATGCAGCCGCGCCGGAGCGGCAATAAAAAACCTTCTCGAGCTGGACTTGAAGCCGCGGGATATCATGACGCGCGCCGCATTCGAAAATGCCATGGTTGTCGTCACCGTGCTCGGCGGCTCCACCAACGCGGTATTGCACCTGATCGCCATGGCCCGGGCCGTTGACGTGACACTGGATATCGACGACTTCCAGGCAGTCAGCGACCGTACCCCCTACCTGGCAGACCTCAAACCCAGCGGTCACTACGTGATGGAGGACCTGCACAGGGTCGGCGGCGTGCCGGGAGTCATGAAATTCCTGCTTGAAAACGGCATGATCGACGGCAGCTGTATGACGGTCACGGGAAGGACAATCGCAGAAAACCTGGCCGATGCGGCGCCACTGGATGAGGGGCAGGATATTCTGCGGCCGCTGGACAGGCCCATCAAGACAAACGGGCACATCCGCATCCTGAAGGGCAACCTGGCGCCGGGCGGAGCCGTGGCCAAGATCACCGGCAAGGAAGGGGAAACCTTCAACGGGCCCGCCAGGGTATTTGACTCGGAAGAAGACATGCTGGCGGCGCTGGAACAAGGGCAGATTGAAAAAGGCGACGTGGTGGTGATCCGCTATGAGGGTCCCAAGGGAGGGCCGGGTATGCCGGAAATGCTTACCCCTACCTCCGCCATCATGGGCGCCGGATTGGGCAACGACGTCGCCATGATCACCGACGGCCGTTTTTCCGGCGGCTCCCACGGTTTTATCATCGGACACGTGGTGCCCGAAGCCCAGGACGGCGGACCCATTGCCCTGGTCAAAACCGGCGACATGATCACGATCAACGCTGTAACAAGCCAGATAAACGTAGACCTGAGCGGCGATGAACTGGCGCAACGCAAGGCGGACTGGATCATGCCTGACTACAAGGCCAAACGCGGCACCTTGTACAAATATATCAGAAGCGTGAAATCAGCCTCGCTCGGTTGCGTCACCGACGAATAAAGTCCTGCTGCGTCTGGCTCGAACTGACTTTCATTGCAGACATGCAAAATTCGTGAGAAAAGGACGAATATGACTGATAAAAAGGCCCCTTCGACGTGTTGCCTTCAGCCTCTCCCATTGCGTGCTAGCCCGGATTTCTTACCAGGTGATGCGATGATCGCGCCGGATTTTTTGATGTGCACCCTCCATGGCGCACCCCCTGCGGGCGTCCTGCGGACGTCCCAATCTGTTCCAGACAGATTGGTGCGCCAGCGGGTGCCTGCGACCGAAA
>JAAXHV010000134.1 GCA_012270695.1 Gammaproteobacteria bacterium
CGATACTGGCGCGGTCAAAATTAGGTTGTTTCCCGCCGCGTAAAATGACATGGCAGGCATTGTTGCCGGTCGTGCTGTAAATCGCCGAGTTGCCCTCCTTGCGCATGGATAAAAAGTGGTGGGGAACGCTTGCCGCGCGGACGGCGTCCACTGCGATCTTCACGGAACCGTCCGTCCCGTTCTTGAACCCTACCGGACAGGACAGCCCTGAGGCCAGCTCCCGGTGTACCTGGCTTTCCGTGGTGCGCGCGCCGATGGCGCCCCAACTTACCAGGTCTGTAACGTACTGGGGAGTGATAATATCGAGGAATTCAGTGCCGGCAGGGACCCCCATCTCGTTCAGGTCCAGCAACAGGCCGCGCGCGAGGCGAACCCCTTTATTGATGTGGAAACTGTTATCCAGGTCGGGGTCGTTGATCAGCCCCTTCCAGCCCACGGTGGTCCTGGGTTTCTCGAAGTACACCCGCATGATGATCAGTAGTTCACCCTTGTATTTTTCGATCAGCGTCTTAAGACGTCCGGCGTATTCCCTTGCCGCGGCAACGTCGTGTATGGAACAGGGTCCTGCCACTACCATCAAACGGTTATCTTCCCCGTCCAGTATCTTGCTGATAGCCTGCCTGGTCCGCCAGGTTGTTTCGGCCGCGGCCTCGGTAATGGGGATTTCCTCGCAGATCTCCGTAGGTGGCGTGACGGCCTTGATGGAGGCAATCCGTAAATCGCTTGTTTCGTGCATCTTGGTGCTTTAACCCGCAGATCTCACCGTCGCTTGTCGTCGACGAATTTAACCCGGCGGCCAGGTGAAGGAGCGGCCGCCGAGGATATGCAGATGCAGGTGAAACACGCTCTGGCCCACACCGGCTCCGTTGTTTACGACC
This sequence comes from Gammaproteobacteria bacterium, assembly GCA_012270695.1. Lineage (GTDB taxonomy): Bacteria > Pseudomonadota > Gammaproteobacteria > Eutrophobiales > Eutrophobiaceae > JAAXHV01. Next base: position 879 of record JAAXHV010000134.1, read on the forward strand.
ACCCTGAAAGCTTCTCCGATACCGTGATCTGCCGCCACCTGGTTGGCGACTAGCAGCAGGTGGCCCAACAGCGCCTCATCGTTCTCACCGGCATCGATCAGCCGGGCTATGGGTTGTTTCGGCACGACCAGGATATGCACGGGCGCCTGGGGGTTGACGTCCCTGAACGCCAGGCACCGGTCATCCTCGTAAACGACATCGGCAGGAATTTCCCGCCTGATTATTTTTGCAAAAATTGTCTCTGTCATGGTGATTTTATATCCTGATTATCGCCTGCTAAAAAAGATTGCGTATAATAACAAGGAGCGCATCAAGTAAAAAGCGTTTTGACAGAGAGATTCTGTTCTATGGAACATTGTGAGCATCATCAGGTGAAAACAGACACCGCCGCAACGGCTGCGTCAGTCACGCTGCATTGTCTGGCAGGTTGCTCCATCGGTGAATTCATCGGCCTGGCAATCGGCGTGCAGTTAGGTTTATCGGTATTAGTCACCGTGACATTAGCGACGGTACTGGCGTTTATCACGGGGTTTGCATTGACCTTGTACCCCCTCGTTTATCGCAGGTCCATGACATTGGCGCTGGCGTTCAAGACCGTCTGGCTCGGCGAAGTGATCTCGATCGGAGTCATGGAAATCGCCATGAACGTCACCGATTACCTGGTCGGCGGCATGTCCGCCACCTCGATGTTTGACGCCATATTCTGGCTCGGCTTCGCTGCCGCCCTGGTAGCCGGATATATCTTTGCCTACCCCGTCAACTATTACATGGTAAAACGCAACATGCCCCGCTGTCACTAATCCGTGATTTCTCAGTCCGCTTGTTGCTATCGGCTACGTGGTTGCTGCCAAGAGGAAAACCATCCCTTTTGACGAGAACCTGGGGGCCGTCCCCGTGCAGAGTTTGCGGACTTAATCTCCCCGTCGCACCAGCAGGCCGGGTGGAGTGATACGAGAAGGGCTGAGATACTATTTGGAAAAGATAAATATATATAAAAATATTCTGTTGCCCACTTGTTTGAGTTTGAGGCATTTACTATAATAGTATGTAAAAATGATGCCAATGTTTTAGAGTAAGTGACTGGAGAGAGAAGGTGACGGATACCTGGACAATTATTTTAGTGGTATCAGGAATCACTCTTAGCGGTGTGGGCGGTGCAACTTGGTTTTTGGATCGGGATATTGATAAATTAACTCTTGCGGACGTAAAATTTACAGGAGATATCGATAAATTACACGATGAACACAAAGATTTTATAAGAGCGATTACAAATCTCGAAAATTTGATTGGTAGTGTCAAAAACATAGACGGGAATATTAAAAATATACAAAAGGATATAAGTGATATGAAGGCCGTTATCAAGGTATTGAAGGCTACGCAGGATACACAATAACTTCTTTTTCGCTGTTTAATAAAATCAGTGGAAGCCGTTTAAGATCGTTTACAAATATTTACTTTTGCCCATATTGGTTTATGATTATTTGTGATTGTTGAATTAAAAGCGCCCAAAAGGCGTTAACCCCCCCGGGGTTCGCATTGTTGAAATACCATGCAAACGCCGGGGTTTTTTTTATGGTTTGGAAATTGGATGTCACCAATACAAAGGCAAGAGCCATAATTTTTATTGATGGCAACAACTTTTATCATGGAATGAAAGAAGCAGAAGTTCCTTAATTCATGGATAGTGACTTTTCAGACCTGCGCAGGGAATATCGGCACGTAGCATTGCGGGAACAGGAGGTCAGCGCAAACCCGGTGGAACAGTTTAAAGACTGGTTCCGGCAGGCTGTTGACTTTGGCGTGCCGCTACCCAACGCGATGGCGCTGGCGACGGCCACAAAAGACGGCAAGCCCACGGTTCGGTACATATTGTTGAAAGATATAAGCGAGCAGGGCTTTTCCTTTTATACCCATTCCGTCAGCGTAAAAGGCAAACAGATGGCGGAAAACCCGGACGTTGCCCTGGTATTTTACTGGTCGCAAATGCACCGGCAGGTACGGGTGGAAGGCAAGGCGCACCAGCTTTCGGATGAAGAGTCGGACGCTTATTTCAATACCCGACCCCACGATAGCCGTCTCGCCGTATGGGTCGCGGACCAAAGCAGCCTGGTTGAGAGTCGTGAGTTTCTTGAAAACAGGATGACCGAGATGGCAGAACGCTATCCGGACAAAGCCGTGCCCCGCCCCGCCACCTGGGTCGGCTACCGGGTCGCGCCCGAACGCATCGAATTCTGGCAGGGCCGGGAAAGCCGATTACACGACCGGTTGCTCTATACCAGACAAGCCAAGGGCTGGAAACTCACCAGGCTGGCGCCTTAGATTATGGTGGGCCCGGTTATTATGAAATAAAAACAATTAATGTGACTTATTTTCGTAAAATTTGTCTGGCAGAATAGAAAAAGTATTGGCGAGCCGAAAAACCATTTGTGCCGGAATCTTTGAAGGCAGAATAAGGCATATGAATTCATCCCCTTGTTCCAGCAAAAATGAATCCAGTCTGCTATGAATTTTCGTAACTACGACTTCATTATCCTTCAATACTTTTAGAACTAAATCCCTGCTTAGTTGATAATGCCCATCATCGTCTGGTTCGCCTGGCTGCTTTAACTTCATGCAGCCTGTCTCAATTCCTGCTTAACAAAACAAAGATGGTCAAATGGGAAAAAGATGTCTTTATCTTTTTTGATGTGAAATTTATTTAAGTTACGGAATGTAAATTTCTCTGAGTCCAGCAAGTTCTTAATTTCGTCAATCGGTGCATAACGCAAAAATTGCTGAATATCCCCATTCCGTCTTAGATGTTCTTCAAGAGTCAATTCAAATCCATCCGCAAAATTTTTTTGAACTTCCTCCAAAGTCCCACCACAGGCATAATAGTCAATTTCAATACCTTGAGCGAACCACCCTTTATTGTCATCCCCAGATATAAGAACATGTAAATCATTGAGCACAACTACATGTTCATTTTCAAATTTTATATGAGCTGCGTTTGTCATAGCTTAGTCCTCCTTATCAGGAGTAAGCCGTCTCCTCTCTATGTGATAATTTCAATTCAGTTTAATCGCCC
>JAAXHV010000135.1 GCA_012270695.1 Gammaproteobacteria bacterium
GAGTTGTCCCCCACTACTGGGCAGATTCCTATGCGTTACTCACCCGTCCGCCACTCGTCGCCCCTCATCACCCGAAGGTGATGAAGTCGTTACCGTTCGACTTGCATGTGTTAGGCATGCCGCCAGCGTTCAATCTGAGCCAGGATCAAACTCTTCAGTTTAAGTATACATCTTGGCTCGATGGTTACTGTTTTTGACGCTAAGTCAAATACTGCAGCCACCGAAAATCAAATGGTGACACAATCATTGACATAAGCGCCCACACAAATATCTTGATCTGGATTTTTAAAGAACGATGGCCAGGTTCATCCTGGCCGAAGCTCGGAAATTATACACGTATAAAAAAATCCGTCAACTTAATTTTAAACTTAACAGCAGTTCCCGTTAATTTCCGGCAACAGGGCTTTAGTGGGAGCTCCTGACCGACCTGCAGGCCGTGGTCAAATATATACTCTCCGTTCCCGCTGTGAATTTAGGGTCAGAGTAATCAGAAACTGTAACTCAGGTTCAGCTCGATGAAGCTGTCGCGGCGGGTATAATAGTGGATATCCTCCCGGTCGATGCCGAGCAGGACGACCGCCTCCAGGTGCAGCGACCAACTGTCGGAAAGACGCCGGTCCAATCCCACGGCCAGTGAGTGGGTGGCCCGCCCAAGGTCCCCGATAAAACTAGCGACAATTTCAGTGCTCTGAACGTCATTAAACGCCAGGCGCGCGGCTGTGAAGAGTTCGTTTTCGAAGGTGCCCGGCGAACGGGTCGGGGGCGCATCCCGGCCCCGGTTATCATAGTGCCACTCAGCGAACAGGGTGAGGTCGGCAACCGAATCGAATATGGAATAGAGAGCGTACTCGCCACCGACCACGGTCGCCACATAATCCTCCTCCCTGCCCAGTAGGTTCAGGGCGCCGGTACGTTGGATCGCCTCCAGTTTGAACAGCCACGGACCAAGGGTCAACTGGGCGTCCAGGCCGAACTGGCGGATCCGGGTATAATACTGGACCAGGTTCAACTCGCCATGCGGTGTGAAGTCCAATTGTACGGCCGGCTCCCGGCTGGTGCCGTCGAACACACTCAGTCCCATATCCAGGGGCCCGAAACTGTGGCTGTAGCGGGCGGCAAAGTCCAGGCGCCACTCTTCCGCGCCGCTTTCATAGCGGATGTTGTCATCGTCTATCACGAGCGGCAGGCGCAACCGGCCGCGTCGGCCCGGAAAGGTACGTGCGCGGTGGTAAGGTAAACCGAATAACTCCAGCACGCCCCAATCGCCGGACAAGGTCGCGTGGGCCATGGGTTGCCCCAGCTTGGCCACCCCGTCCGGATGCTCGACGAAATCGACTTGGTTGACGATATCAACCAGCCGTTGCGATTCGACCACGCCCCAGAACACCCGATCGACACCCAGACGCAGTTCCCACTCATTGTCACCCAGCTCGCCGAACAACAGCAGGTACGCCTCACGCAAATCAAAATGTGTGCGGCGTGGGTCCGCCGCGTCATATCGGAAAAAAGGCGCCAGGGTAAAGCTTCTGCCCGCTATATCCTCAATATAAAACTCCGGCTCCAGAACAAAGCCGCTGGCGTGGTCTCGCTGGCCGGAATGCAACGCAGACTCCGGATACCAGCGGCCCTCAATGCTTGCACTGCCGGAAAAATCGTAGTCGGCTACCTCAAAACCCGCGCAGGTCACTGGCGCAACGAACAGCGCCGACAGCCACACTACCCTGGATATCGCACGGCAAAAGGCGGCGCCAGCCCGCATATCTCACCGCACCCGCTTCAATCCGGTGCGCGTGAAGTCTCCCTCATCCAAGTCAGTTCGAAACTGGTAGTCGGCCCAGGTCAGGACGGTGCTTTTCCCGGTGAGATGATTCACCATCGTCATCTCGTCGGCGTACCAATAATTGTCCAGGTACTGCTCGTAGCCGGCTATGGTCAGCGTCTTCAGGTGCGCATCCTTGCGATCGTAGTATTCGATTTTCCAGGTACGCAACTCGTCCCGGTCGCGCCAGACCAGTTGGCGGCTGTAGCCTGATTTCTTGTCCGTTGGCACGCGTTCAGTGACCGTACAGGTCACGTCCCCGCAAGGCTCGTCGCGCAAGTACCGGTAAGTGAACTTCTCCACCACCTGGGCGCCCATGTCCTCATAGGAAAACTCACTGCCCATGAAGGAGCCGGAACGGTTGGAGGAACTGATGCGCTTGACCCGTTTCAGGGCCGGCAAATACAGCCATTGATCGTCCGCTTCCACCTTGTGGGAATGGATGAGAAAAGCGGTGCCTTCGACGTCGCGCGGTTCATCGAACACAAACAGACTCTTGTCGCCGTCGCCCTCCACCTCCAGCACCTTGACCCTGAGCGACCGCCGGCTCTCCTGCCCCTGCTTGTTGCGCAATACCATGGTCTGGCGTGCGGTGAAATTACCGAAACCTGTTGCGCGCTTGTCGGCCTCGAGCGCTATCTCAAGCCCGACTTTGTCAGCGCCAGCCTCGTCTGCGGCCGCGAGCGGCAACGCGCCCGGATAAACCAGCAGAACCGGACAGGACATGAATAACAATAGCGCCGTTTTGGCGAGATATCTCTGGATCATTATTTCCTCCCATCAAACACGAGACAGAACCAAAAAACACCGGACATGGTTTTACGATGGACGGGCCCCCAGCAACTCCGCAGCCTGTTCAGCCGCGCCGATGCCGCTGGCCAGGGCGCCGTTCACGCTGGGCACCCGCATATAGTCGCCAGCCAGGAACAGGTTTTTCACTTCCCGGTCCTGTTGGCGCATCCGGGCCACGGCCCTGAACATACCGGGCGGCCCCATGCACACCGCCTCCCGCCAGCGATACACGCGAGTAAACAATCCCTCCTCGTCGCCCGGGAGGGCGGAACCAGGCGGGGGATTGCGGCGCGCCGCGCGCAGCATCCGGCGCTTGATTTCATCATCGTCCAGTGGAAACAACTCCTCGGCGCGGCCGCGACCGACGAGCATGTCAAGCGTGCTCTTGCCGGGCGGCACACAAGCAGGCAGATTAATGGATCGGTCCAGCAGCAACGGCGTTTCGTCCTCCGGGTACAACGCCCCGTGCCATCCGGGGGGAAGCGGGGGATGGTCCAGGCCGATCACCACGCGACAACCGCGCGAGTAAGTGACCTTATCGAGGGTTTCACGAATTCCAGCCGGCAGGTCGGGGATGAGGCCGTTCACCTTCGTGGCCGGAACGGCGCAGATCACGACGTCCGCTTCGATTGGGCCAGCGTCGGTGATCACACTCGCCGCAACCCCGTCCCGTATAACCACACGCCTGGCGGGCGTCGAAACGCGAATGGCCTCTCCACAGGCCTCCGCCAGCGCGTGGGTCAGCGCCCCGACCCCCTGTTCCGGCACGTAAATCTGGTCGGCTTTCAGCAACATCTCCCCCACATAGGCCAGTATGTAAGGCGCGCTGGCGTTTTCGATGTGACCCATCGTCATCTCGAGAAATCCGCGCAAGGTTGCATGAAGCGTCTCGGATACGCCAAGTCTTGCCAGGTAGTCGCCGAATTTTTCGTCCCCGTCGATCTCCGTAATCCGGCAGTCGCTGGAGAAATTCTGGTAGTCCGATCGGGTCCGGACCGCCCTGGCCAGTTTCAGGAACCCGGGTGACAACAATCCTAATTGCCAGGCCACCGGCACATTGCGGATGGCAGCGCCGATAGAGTCAATCACCGTGGTACGGAGCCATCTGCCGTTTCGATACCAGCCGAGGTTCATTTTTGAGCGAATCAATGGTAGCCCCAGTTCCTCGCATACGCGGAAAGCCACGTCGTAGGAGCTGCAGAAAAAGTCCGCGCCTTCGTCCAAGGAAAAACCATCCACCCTGTCACCGCCCAGGCGTCCACCGACCCGGTTTTCCGCCTCCAGCAATACGGCATTGACGCCACGCTTTTTGAGGGTCCATACCGCGCTCAGTCCGGCCGCGCCTCCGCCAACCACAATGACACTTTTTGTTCCCACAGCGCTCACCCGGTCAAGGAGTTCACAGCCTGCCAAACGTAAAATGGCGACGCCTTTTGCGGGCAGAAATCATGGATTTCGCCGAGCCATGGCCATCAGCAAGGCCGGAAGGAGTAGAAAATCAGCGATGAGCGCGAAGATGATCGTGATCGTGACCATGATACCGAGCACCCAGTTGACCTCGAATCCCGATACGGTGAACACCAGGAATCCCGCCGACAGGACCATGGTTGTCGTCCATAACGCCTGGCCGACGGTACGAAATGTATCGCGCACGGCCTCGGGCGCGGAACGTTGTTCACGACGAGCTTTCAGATATTTGTTCAAAAAGTGAATGGTATCGTCCACGACGATTCCGAAGGCAATCGAGAGAATCACTGAGGCGGCAATGCCGACCCGACCAACAAGAAAACCCCACAGGCCGAAGGTCATGAGCGCGGGAATGAAATTGGGCAGAAGACTAAGTAATCCGATCGATAGACTCCTGAAGGTCCAGATCAGGATAAACGAAATCAGCGCCATGGCGATGATTATGCCTTTCAACATGCTCTCGATGTTTCGTTGAGTCATATAGGCGACAATGACGCTTACCCCCGATGCTTCCTGCGCAAATTCGGGAATATTGGCGCGCAGCCAGGCCTGCGCGCGATTGCCAATCTCGCGCAACTCTTGAGATGTCGCGTTGCTGACTGTAACGGTCATGCGCGTGGCAGATTTTGCAACATTGATGCGGTCGTTAAGATCCCTGCCGAATGGCAGCGAAAGCTCGTACAACAACAGGTATTGCGCCGCCAGTTCCCGGTCTTGCGGCAGACGATGGAAGGCAGGATCGTCGCCGTGCATGTTCTTGTTGAGGCGCTTCATAATGTCCGAAAAGGCCCGCACGTTGCTTACCTCGGGTTGCTGCCGGTACCATTCGGCAAACGCTTCCACCTTGCGCAGGTAATCGGGGTCGGTGACGCCGTTTTCTCTTCCTGAGTCAAGGGAATACTCCAGGCTGTCCAGGCCAGTCAGGTTATTCACGATGAAATCGGAATCGCGTCGGGCCTGGTAACTTTCGTCGAAAAACTGCGTCAGGTTATCACCCAGTTCGATACGGGAAATGCCGGAAATCAATATGACGATCGCCAGGGGCATGGACCAGAGCAAGAGCCGGCGACGGCCGATAACAAAGTCGGCCAGGCGGTCGAAGAAGGCAGACCTCCCTGAGCGGACACGCGGCGCCCGCAGTGGCAGTATGGAGAGTAACGCCGGAAGCAAAAATATGGAAAATACGAAGGCGCAAAAGACGCCAAACGCCACGCCATTGCCCAGGATCCGAAACGGCGGCGCCTCCGAGGCATTCAGGCTGAGGAATCCGATTGCAGTGGTGAGCGAGGTCAGGAACACCGGCATGGTGTTAATCCGAATCGACTCGGCAACCGCCGCATTTCTGTCCAGCCCGCGCCGCATACCCTGCAGAACGGCCGTGACGATGTGGATCGAGTCTGCGATGGCAATCGTCAGTACAATGAGCGGTATGCCGGCGTTGGGCGGCGAGAGCGTCATGCCGGTCCAGCCTACGAACCCCATGGCGCTGGCAACTGAGAACAGGAGAATGACGAGGATAGCGGCAGTGCAGAGAACTGAGCGCAGCAAAATAGCCGTGAGACCGACAATAACAAGAAACGCAATGGGTAAAAGGGTCTTGATGTCGTGCTGCGAGGCATCGGACAACGCGCGGTTGATGACGACAAAGCCGGACACGTAGTAGCCGATATCCGGATGACTCGCCCGTTGCTGGTCCAGCAGCGAATTGAGGGAATCGGTAATTTCGATTACCGCGGCGTCGGGCTCCTCGGACAGGACAAAATTAATGATCATTCCGGCTGTGCGTCCGTTGGCGGAAACCAGACTTCCGGTAAGATCAGTCGAGTTGAGCGCGACTTCTTCGATGCGCGCCAGGTCGGCATCACTCAACGCGCTGGCATTATCGACGAGCGGTTCAACGATCAATTCGTCCCCTTGCGCCCAACTGTGCACATGGTTGGTGAGGGAATCGACCCGAATGGAATAAGGCATTTTCCATGCGGCTTCGGTCAGCTCCTCGATGGCGCCCAGCGTTTTGCGAGTGAATACCGAACCCTGTTCGGGCGCAATAGCGACCAGCGCCGAATTGGACTTGACGTAGGTTTGCTCCAGTTGGTCCAAAGCGATCAACCGCGGATCGTCTGAACTGAACAGGCTGCGGTAATCGTTAGTGACGGTGATAAAGCGGCCCCCTGCCGTCATGGCGAGCATGAACAGCGCCGCGAGGACAACCACCGACCAGCGATGACGCAGGATAGCAAGGATATAGCGTTCCAGGGTCATAAGAGCAATCCCCGCAGACCTTTGCTCATATCACTATCACCATTTTTTCGATAATTCCGAGTGGGCGCTATCCGGAAGCCTGTAGCTGATACCCCGCCTTTCATAATTGGAGATTTGGGTCATCAACTCAAAGGCATCCGGTATGTTCCCTCTGAAAAGTCTGTTGTAAAGGGCTTTTCCCCTCTGTTCCAGGGCGAAGAAGAAGAGGGAACCCCAGGTATTCAGTTTGGGATATTGTAGTTGGTCAGCCAGTTCATCCCCGATAAGCGCGCGTGACAAACGGTAAACTTTGCGCACCAGCTTCTCGGAATCCGGACCTACCATATTCACCAGTGTCGGCGCGGCGTTAATCAGGCTATTCGCCATGGCGATTGACTCCATAGGCGGCGGTGGTTCGCACATCATGCCGATTTCGAACAGGTGATTCGCCTGCTCTTCGGTATGGGCAACCAGCACTTCGGGTATGCCCATCAGGTAACCTTGATAACGCCAGATATACATAAAACCTTCTCGCTCTTCAGCGCTGGGTTTCAGCATGAGCAAACGTTGAATATAGCGCAATACCCGCGCGGAAAATACCGTATTGGCCAGGGCCAGGTGCGCGGCGCTGATAGGTATTCCCCAAGTGTCACTGTCCCAATCATCCTGGGCGCTTATCAGGCGTCGGATTTGCGCGTGGACCAAGCGCAGACGCACTGTCAACTTCCAGCCCTCACCCTGCCGTTCGAGACCACCGGGCAGAAAAAGTTCCACCTGGTGCCGGTTGTTCTGCTTCAATCTGCGCACTCCCTGGTTTCCGTCGAATAGACGACCCGTGTACAGGAACGATTTGGCGATGCCGCTGCTGAACCCTTCAATGAGACCGGCGCCGACCAGTGACGCGATAAACACATAAGGGAAACGGTAAAAGAGCCGCGAACCGGGCAAGGTTGCTGCAGGGTCGAACCAGTCAGGCGGAGTATCCAGCCGCGCGAAAAACGTCCTGAGCGACTCCGGCGCGTCGTGCATTACGGTCTCGTTCTGCTCCATGGCGGCCTTGATAAAGTCAGCTGAGTCCTCCTGACTCAGGGAGGCCATATCTTCAACTACCAGATCTGCGTCCGTGTCTCCCACAAACAGGTGAGATATGTAAGTGGCCGCCAATTCAGGATCATGAAGCCGGGCTTTTTCGTAACCCTCTACATAATCGGAAGGTATTTGCATGTCTGTCCGGGCGCGCGTCGACGATAAATCAGGCCTGCCCGCTTTTTGCCGCGTCGGCATAAAGTTCACGCGGTAATGAAAACACCACGCTTTCCTGTATCCCCGGCGCTTCCGTTACACTGTCAATGCCCCAGTGCTTCAACTTTTCAACAACCTCCTCAACCAGGACTTCCGGGGCGGAGGCGCCCGCGGTCACACCGATATTGGCCTTGCCATCCAACCATTCCCGCCGAATTTCGGTAACGTTATCTATCAGGTAGGCAGGCACGCCCTTCTTCTGGGAAATTTCCATCAGGCGGGTGGAATTGGAGCTGTTCTGCGAGCCCACGACCAGGATCAGGTCACATTTGCCGGTCAGTTTCTTGACCGCGTCCTGGCGGTTTTGCGTGGCATAGCATATATCCTCTTTTTTGGGCCCGACTATTTTCGGAAAGCGCCGGCGCAAGGCATCGATTACCTCCGAGGTGTCGTCCACGGACAGGGTAGTCTGTGTCACGAACGCAAGAAACTCGGGATTTTTAACCTCCAGTTTCTCAACGTCATCCACCGACTCCACCAGGTACATGGCGCCGTTGCCGTTTACCGAACGATATTGACCCAGTGTCCCTTCCACTTCAGGATGTCCCGCATGACCGATGAGAATGCATTCCCTGCCCTCATCCTGGTAGCGGCCTACCTCCATGTGCACTTTCGTTACCAGGGGGCAGATCGCATCAAAGACCCGTAATTTTCTGCGCACAGCCTCTTCCCGCACGACCTTGGAGACACCGTGGGCGCTGAATATGACTACCGAATTATCCGGGACCTCATCCAGTTCATTGACGAAGACCGCGCCTTTATCCCGCAGGGTATTGACCACGTATTTATTATGGACCACTTCATGGCGCACGTAGACAGGCATGCCGAATAAGCTCAGCGCGCGTTCAACAATCTCAATCGCCCGGTCAACACCGGCGCAGAAGCCACGTGGGTTTGCGAGTGTAATCTGCATTTGTATCACCGCCTGTTTTTAAAGTAACTTCATATTATACACCACTAGTAAAAACTGGACCCCCCAGCTTAAATTTTAAACGGCCTACGCCAGATTTCGTCATGACAAATCACACTGGGTCATTCAATACGTTGATATGGCGCCAGTGCGCTATTTCTATGCTTTCTCTTTCGTACCCTGAATCACCGTTACCCTGGCAAACCTGTGCTTGCCGACCTGGTAAACGTGAGTCGCTCCTGCGCTGATAGTCATTGCGCCGTCTTCCACTCTTTCCGAATCGATGCGGACTGCTCCCTGTTTCAGCATGCGGATGCCTTCCGACGTGCTTGACACCAGTCCGCTTCTTTTCAGCAGACCGGCAACGGGTATCATATCGTCCTCGACAATCACCTGTTTTTCCTCAATTTCTGCCGGCATCTCTCCAGATCGAAAGCGCGCGTTAAATTCATCCTCAGCTATTTTGGCCATTTTTTTGTCATGGAATCTCGCAACGATTTCCAGGGCCAGTTCGACCTTGACCTGTCTCGGGTTGCCGCCCTCTTCCACCTCTTTCCGCAGCCGTTTTATCGCGTTCCACGGGCGAAAACTGAGCAGTTCGTAATAGCGCCACATCAACTCATCGGAAATCGACATCAGCTTGCCGAACATCTTGTTTGCAGGTTCGTCGATACCCACGTAATTATCCAGGGATTTCGACATTTTCCTCACTCCGTCCAATCCTTCCAGGATAGGCATGGTCAAGGCTACCTGAGGTTCCTGTCCTGCTTGCTTTTGCAATTCGCGACCCACCAGCAGGTTAAACTTCTGGTCGGTTCCGCCGAGTTCAACGTCGGCGCGCATAACAACCGAGTCATAACCCTGCATCAAGGGATAGAGAAATTCATGCACGGAAATAGGCAGATTGTCGGTGTAGCGTTTTTTAAAATCATCACGCTCAAGCATTCTGGCCACTGTATACCTGGAAGCCAGCTTGATCATGCCGGCAGACCCTAACGCATTGCCCCACTCCGAATTGAAGCAGATCTCCGTTTTCTCCTGATCCAGAATTTTATACACCTGCTGCTTGTAGGTCTCGGCATTCTCGCCAAGTTGCTCCGGCGTCAACGGCTTACGCGTGGCGTCCCGTCCGGAAGGATCACCGATAAGCCCGGTAAAATCCCCGATAAGGAACATGACGTGGTGCCCCAGTTCCTGGAAATGGCGCATTTTATTTATCAGCACCGTGTGTCCCAGGTGCAGGTCCGGCGCGGTGGGGTCAAAGCCGGTTTTTACCCGCAACGGCTTTCCCAGTTCGAGCTTTGTACGCAACTCATCCTCGCGGATGATCTCGTCTGCACCCCGGCGAATTAATTCCAGTGATGTTCCCAGGTCAGACATAATTCTTCATCCGGCATCTTATCCATTGACTATTCATAAATTTGCGGCTACTTTTCCTCATCGATTCAGCAGGCAGATGTTATGGCCTACAGAGTATATATAAAAAACGACTATAAACCAGAGATCGTTTGGGCCAAACCGGTATCCCGGCGCCGGCGTATCGCTGCCCTTTTTTTATTAATTTCCTGCCTGCTCCTGTTTGCATTTATCTGGTTCGGATATGTTGAGGAACCCTATCCGGAAAGAATGGAGACTGCTCAAGGTAGCAGAGCTTTTACTCCTGCAGTAACACCTTACCCTGAAGCAGAATTGCAACGCCTGGAAAATCCTGCCCCGGGCATTTCTGATAAAATTGCCGTCGAGTTCCCTGACGTATTTTCACGGGAGCGGCCTGAAAATTTCACTGATCCGGCGCCGGATTGGATAGATATCGGTGTCAAACGCGGCGATAACCTGGCGCACATCTTCAAGCGTCAGGGTCTCTCCCCTCGCGACCTGCATGAAATCCTGAATTCACATGAACTGGCGGCAGCCCTGAAACAACTGCTGCCTGGTCAGACCATCTCTTTGCAGGTGGATGGCGGCAACCTGCACGCGCTCAAATTTGATTTGGATTTGACCCAAACCTTGCTGGTAACGAAACAAGCCGGCTCATTCACCAGCGAGATTATTACCATAGAACTGGAAACAAGAGTTAAACAGGCACAAGGCATTATCAACGAATCCCTGTTCCTGGCAGGACAAGCCGCAGAGCTGCCGGACAAGCTGATAATGGAACTGATTGACATATACAGGTGGGATATTGATTTCAGACTGGATATTCGCAAAGGCGACAGTTTCAAGGTCATCTATGAGGAGAAATACAAAAACCGGGAAAAGGTTGCTGAGGGTCCTGTGCTTGCGGCTGAGTTTAACAACCGGGACAGGAAAATCCGTACAGTCAGGTATGAACGTGACAACGGACTGATCGATTATTTTACCGGAGACGGCGCTAACATGCGCAAGGCTTTTCTGCGTAACCCGCTCGAATTCAGCAGGATAAGCTCTCATTTTAACCTGAGGCGGAAACATCCGGTGCTGAACAGGATCAGGGCGCACAAGGGAGTGGATTATGCCGCGGCGACAGGCACGCCGATTAAGGCGACCGGTGACGGCAGCATCCAGTTCATTGGTAATAAGGGAGGTTATGGAAAGACGATCATCGTCAAGCACGGTGGCAAATACAGCACGCTCTACGCTCACCTGTCCCGCTACAGGAAGGGCCTGAAGCGCGGCCGTTCGGTCAAACAGGGACAGGTTATCGGCTACGTAGGGAAGACGGGTCTGGCAACGGGACCCCACCTCCATTATGAGTTTCGCGTGAATGACCGCCATCAGAACCCGTTAACTGTAAGTCTGCCGGAAGCGGAGAGTGTTCCCGCTACTGAGATGGACAGATTCAAGATTCGCTCATCGTACCTGTTGTCCCTGCTGGATAGCGCAGACCCGGAACAACTGGCACAGTACGAAGCGAAAACCGGATTTTAGCAAGGTAACGCCCATCGTCATGTATTACATAGGGCTCATGTCGGGTACCAGTGCAGATGCCATAGACGCAGCGTTGGCCGATATTTCCAGTGACGGTCTGGAGATTCTTGATTACCGGCAGTACCCCCTGGCCGCGGATTTACAGCAGGCCCTGAGGAAGATAAGCCTGTCATCATCTGTTGAAGAAATAACCGAACTGGATGTCCTGACAGGCCGGCACTTCGGCCAGGCGGTTGTGGCGTTACTCAAGGTCAACGGCATAACCGCGCAACAGGTCCGGGCAATCGGCAGTCATGGGCAGACGATCATGCATTTACCCGGAGCAACACCGGCGCGCACCATGCAAATTGGCGACCCCAACCAGATTTCCAGCCTGACCGGGATCACCACGGTAGCGGACTTCCGCCGGGCAGACATGGCTGCCGGAGGACAGGGCGCGCCTCTGGCCCCGGCTTTCCATGCCTGGCGCCTGCGCAGCGACTTAAGCAATCGCATCGTTTTGAATATCGGGGGCATAGCCAATATCACCATATTACCTGCCGCCCACGCGGGTGAAGTCCGGGGGTTTGATACCGGCCCGGGCAATACCCTCATGGACGCGTGGATACAGCAGTGTCTGAAACAGGATTTTGATGAACTGGGACGCTGGGCCGCCTCCGGCAAAGTCCGGGAGGACTTAATCAAACTGATGCTGGCTGACAATTATTTTTCTGCGCCTTACCCGAAAAGCACCGGCAAAGATCATTTCAACCTGGCGTGGCTGGCATCGTTCACGGAAAAAACAGGCAAGACTTACAGGAAAGAGGACATACAGGCCACCTTGCTGGAACTGACTGCCGCCAGCATAGCCTAC
Source organism: Gammaproteobacteria bacterium (assembly GCA_012270695.1). Classification (GTDB taxonomy): domain Bacteria; phylum Pseudomonadota; class Gammaproteobacteria; order Eutrophobiales; family Eutrophobiaceae; genus JAAXHV01. The sequence continues at coordinate 12,292 of JAAXHV010000135.1, forward strand.
GCAATTTCAACCAGCGCACCCGAAACCGAAGAGGTCCTGACCTGTGGCGGCGGAATTCACAACCCTGTGCTGATGCAACGCCTGCAATCCTTACTGCCCGGTATCGCCATCAAATCCACCGGTGATTACGGCATCAACCCGGACGCGGTCGAAGCGCTGACCTTCGCCTGGCTGGCGAGACAACGACTGGAAAATATTCCGGCAAACCTGCCTTCCGTTACCGGCGCAAAAAATCCCGCCATCCTTGGTGGAATATACGAACCCTGATTTACACTGAAAATGAAGAACCGCAGCCGCAGGTCGTCTGGGCATTGGGGTTGCGGATGACGAATTGCGCTCCTTCCAGGCCTTCCGAATAGTCGATTTCAGCCCCTGTCAGATACTGGATACTCATGGGGTCTATCAGCAGTCTGACGCCTTCTTTCTCTACGACTGTATCGCCATCTGATACAGCCTCATCAAAGGTGAACCCATATTGAAATCCGGAGCATCCTCCGCCTGAGATAAAGACTCTCAACATCAACGCCGCATTTTCTTCCTCAGTGATCAATTGTTTCACCTTGGATGCGGCAGAATCCGTGAATACCAGCGGGTCCGGTAGTTTATCTGTTGTTTGCAGCATGGTTTTACAATATCCGAAACTGTTTTATCTCTCAAATTTTCCAGGATTAACTATACAAAATAACATATAAAACAAATTTACTACTCTTTTAAGAAAAAGCCAAGTGTAAAATTCTGACCCGCCATTCAAATATAGTCATCACCGGTTATATCTTCCGCCGGTTCGGGTGTCTCCTTACCGGTGTCCGGCGTGTGCACCAGTTGACCGCTTACCTGTGCGCCGCCGGTCATTTCCAGCAAGTTGTAATAGACGTCCCCGTTAATACGCGATTTAGCTTCAAGCTGAATATGCTGGTTGCTGTACAAATTGCCGATAATGGTCCCGTCGATAACGTTATACGGGACATGCACCTCACCTTCTACCTTGCCCTGCTCGCTGAGGGACAATACCGAACTACTATCAGAGTCTGCAATAATGTTTCCCCTGACGACACCGTCAACGTGCAGCCCGCCAAAGAATTTAACGTCACCCGTTAATTCTGTATTCTCACCAATCAAGGTATCAATTTTTGCGGTTTTTTTCTTTCGACTGTTACCCCACATCTATTGTCTCCCACTCGTCAGTTTCAGGCCAATCAAATACTTTTTCAAATCCGGACTCTTCCTGGTCGTCCGCAGATAAAGTTACAAACACTCTTTGCGGTTCAAAATTTTCAGGCAAAATAAAATTGTTTTCAAATCGCTGGAAATTCCTGAACCTGATACTGTAAACCTGATTTCCATCAAGGCTGAGATCGCCGAGAGACAAGCGTTTTACCGTATTATCCAGAATGCCTTCCAGGACTACGTCTATCACACCTTCTATCATCTTATCCGTATTTGCAATATTGAGTAATATCAATTCAAGTCGATAACCGTGAGCATGGGTCAGCGGTTTAATTCGTATCCCATGTACACCCGGGGAGTTCCCCTCACCTGTTGCATGGATGATCCCCTGGTAAAATTCCAGGTCTTTCCTCAACTGAAAAGTTTCTTCCTGGGAAGCGATCAATTTTTCCTGCAACAATGCGGCAGCCTGCTTGTCTAGCTGGTTGTTTTGTTCCAAAATCAGCAATCTCTCCCGCAGTGCCGTGTTTTCACTGAGTAATTCTCCGGGGGATAAACGCCGGCTGTCCTGCCACGACAAGCTGAAATCCCAACTGCCGTTCTGCCATCGGTAGATACCAAGCAAATGTACGCTGCCTATCGACAGAACTACCAATAAAACAAACAGCGCCAGGTAGACAAGCCGGCGGCGCCAGGAACGGCGCGGTTTGATGACAAAGTTATCCATTACCGGGAACCTTGAAATAAACTGTCTTGTTCAGCTCACGGCCAGATGGCAACATGGTCAAGTCCCGCCGTCTCATCAAACCCGTATAGTATATTCATATTCTGTATGGCCTGTCCGGCGGCGCCCTTTACCAGGTTGTCCTCCACGGCCAGGACTACGACTGTTGCTCCTCCCTGTGGCTGAAAAACAGATAGCCTGCAGACATTAGAACCACTGACGGAGGCTGTGTCGGGGTGGGCGCCGCGAGGCAACACGTCAACATAGGGTTCATGGGCATAACGACTCGTGAATATTGCATGAATATCCGCGCCAGGCTGTTTCAACCGGGCATATAAGGTAGCATGTATGCCACGGATGATCGGCAACAGGTGGGGGACGAAAACCAGATCTATCCGGCCCGGTGTGAGCGCGGACAGACCTTGTTTGATCTCCGGCAAGTGACGGTGCCCGTCTGCGGAATAAGCGGAAAAAGATTCGCCTGCTTCACAAAACTGAGTCGCCTGACTCAGGGCGCGTCCGGCTCCGCTGACTCCTGATTTTGCATCGGCTATCAGGCTTCCCGTTTCCACCAGGTCATGTTCCAGCAACGGTAAAAAACCCAGTTGGATCACGGTCGGGTAGCAGCCCGGGTTGGCTATCAATTGCGCCTGGCTGATTTGTGCCCTGTTGACTTCCGGCAAGCCGTATACCGCCTTACTCAAATAATCGGGACAGGCATGTTTCTGACCGTACCAACGCTCCCACTCATCCTTGTCCCGCAGGCGGAAATCGGCTGACAAATCGATGACCTTAACCCCGGCGTCAAGTAAATTGGGAGCCTGGTGCATGGCAGTCGCGCTGGGCGTAGCAAAAAATACCAGGTCACAGCTCGACAGCGCCGTTGTTTCAGGGTTGGAAAATGCCAGATCGGTCACGCCGCGCAACGACGGGAATATGCCGGAGACAGGTTTTCCCTGTTCTGTACGAGATGTAACGACTGCCAGTTCCACTTCGGGATGCCGGGATAGAAAACGCATCAACTCAACGCCCGTATAACCCGTTCCGCCGACTATACCTGCCCTGATCATCTGACTAACTACCCTAACATCGTCGCAGGCACCCGCTGGCGTAAAAAATCCGGCGCAATCATCGCATCACCTAGTGAGAAATCCGGGTTAAGAATCTATCTGTCAAATTTGAGATAATAACCTTATCTTAATATGATATTCAAATGCCTCACCTGCTGATTGTTTCACACGTGCCATCCGTTAATACCAGGGCGATGACGGATGCAGTAGTCAGCGGCGCCTCCCATGGGGATATCCACGGGGTGGATTTACGGGTACATATCCCGTTTGACGCAGGCGCGGAAGACGTATTATGGGCAGATGGCATTATCCTCGGCACTACCGAAAATTTCGGCTACATGAGCGGCGCTATGAAGGATTTTTTCGAGCGAATCTATTATCCTTGCCTGGAAAAAACCGAAGGTCTGCCCTATGCGCTGTTCATCAGGGCCGGAAATGACGGATTGGGCGCCAAAACCAGCATGGAGCGGATTATAAAAGGCCTGGCCTGGAGATCGGTTCAGGAACCGTTGATTTGCAGCGGCGCTTACCGGGAAAGCTTTCTTGAACCTTGTGAAGAACTTGGCATGACCATGGCCGCCGGACTGGAAGCGGGGATATTTTAATCCGGTTTTTACCACAGAGAACACAGAGGGCACAGAGAACATAGGAATTGGTTGGGAGGAGGCTGACAGGACTGTTTCCTTTTGTGTGTTCTGTGGTTTGTGAAGACGATGAAATTAAAAGACATCTTTGTGCTCATATTTGTACTTGCCGTGGCCGGCATATCCCTCTGGTTATCGAGCAGTCCTTTCGGGCTGAAACAGGCGCCGGAGGTGACGTTTTCCACCCTGGATGGCGAAAAAATCAACATGCGCGAGCTGCGCGGCCGACCTGTGCTAGTGACCTTCTGGGCAACCACCTGTCAGAGCTGTTTGAAAGAGATGCCGCACCTGGTTGAGTTATACAAAGAGTTCGAAAACGACGGGTTTGAATTGATCGGCGTTGCCATGTCCTATGACCCCCCTAACCGGGTACTCGAACTGGCTACTGAACGGCGGCTGCCTTATCCTGTAGCTCTGGACCTCGATGGCGCCCTTGCTGCCGCGTTCGGCAAGGTAACGCTGACGCCAACGTCTTTCCTCGTTGCCCCGGACGGCAGGATAATCAGGCATGAGATCGGCGAGATGGACGTTGCCAGGCTCAGGCGCCAGATTGAAACACTGCTGCCTACGCCAACACATGTAAAAAAGGACAGATTTACTTTTCCTGAGGTAACAACGAGTTAACGGCCGCTTCTCATGTTACTGCTGAAGTCCTTACACCTGATCTTTATGGTCACCTGGTTTGCCGGCCTGTTTTACCTGCCGAGATTGTTCGTATATCACGCTATGAGCAGTGATGAGGTCGGCATTGAGCGGTTCAAAATAATGGAGAGGAAACTCTATTTCGGCATCATGACTCCCGGCGCCGTATTAACGTTGTTGTTTGGGGTCTGGCTGGCCGCGATCAATGGCTGGGGCAACTATGCGATACAGACGTGGTTCCAGGTCAAACTGCTGCTGCTGATACTGCTGGCCGGCTACCATGTTTATTGTGGAAAATTACTGAAGGATTTCAAACACGATCGCAACAGGCATTCACACCTGTGGTATCGCTGGTTTAATGAAATCCCGGTTGTCTTCCTGATCGCAATCATCCTGCTGGCCGTTTACAAACCTCTGTAGCCCGGGGCAGATTCAAATCTGCTCCGTATGTCTTACAATGTCTCCTATGGAAAACGATACAAAACCCGTGGTGCTGGCTTTTTCCGGTCATGATCCATCAGGCGCAGCGGGCTTGCAAGCTGATATCGAAGCGTTAGCGCGCGCCGGTTGCCACTGCGTTTCCGTCATCACCTCACTGACTACGCAGAACACTTCGGAATTCAAGGCCCTGGCGCCGCAATCCCCTGCCAGGTTCAGGGAACAACTGGAGCTGCTGACGGAGGATATCAGTGTGGATGCCTGTAAAATCGGCTTGATCGGCAGTATTCAACTGGTTGAGATTATCGCGGATTACCTCAAGGATGCAAAATTTCCGGTGGTGCTTGACCCAATTCTGGGTAGCGGCAGCGGGGCAAATCTGGCAACCCCGGCTCTGATCAGGAACATGACTAAGCACCTGTTCCCTCATACTACCGTGATCACGCCTAACCTGGAGGAAGCTTTGGCGCTGACCGGCTGTAATGAGACGGCAACAGCGTTACACTCGTTACTGGATCTCGGCTGTGGTTCGGCTTTGATCACCGCCGCTGATAGCGCCCGCGGTGAGGTGATAAATACCTGGATTGGCAGAACTCGTGAAGTGCACAGCTATCATTGGGAAAAACTGCCCGGGACTTATCATGGATCGGGTTGCACCTTGTCGGCCTATCTCGCAGGACGGCTTGCCCGGGGAGACCCTGTCCGGGTTGCGGTGGAAAAAGCGCAGGAATATACCTGGCACACGCTGAAACACGCGCAGCGGATAGGAAAATCACAGTTGCACCCGGAGCGCTTCCACCAATGAGAGGGGTCTATGCCGTCACGGATTGCGAAAACCTGTCCACCGATGCGCTGTTGCCGGTAACGGAAGAAATTCTCAGGGCAGGCCTGGTCGCCCTGCAATATCGCGACAAATCAGGAGACCGCGCCAAAAGGAAACATGAAGCAAGAGAGCTGCGGCAACTCTGCCGGAAACATGGCTGCCTGTTTATCATCAATGACGACGTGCAACTGGCCAGATCGGTAGGCAGCGATGGCGTCCACCTGGGCCGGGAGGATTGTGACTGTAAAACAGCAAGAACCAAGCTGGGGCCAGCGGCGATCATCGGTGTTTCCTGTTACAACAGCCTGGAGAAGGCGCAGGCTGCAGCGGCCAACGGTGCGGATTACGTTGCCTTCGGCTCGTTTTTCCCCACCACATCGAAGCGGAATACGGTGACAGCCGCACCTGCTATCATTAGACAGGCTAAGGAGAAAATTTCCTTACCGATAGCTGCCATCGGTGGGATCACGCCGGCAAACTGCAGAACGTTAATCGAGCATGGTGCCGATATGCTCGTGGTTATCAGCAGTATTTACCAGGCTGAAGACCCCTATTCAACAGTAAAGGAATTCAACCGACTGATCCGCGTAACATAGGGAAGATGCTTATTTACCACAGAGTGCACAGAGAACACAGAGGATTTAAGGCGAATAACGGATTTTTTATACAGTGAGCTGACAAGAAAGGTAACTAATTAGCATCAGACGAATAATTTCTATAATCCCTGTGCGCTCTGTGGTAAAAAAACAGACCATGAAGGACAAAAAAGTATGAATGACAACCATTTCGAAGAAGCGAAACAAGTCATCGCCGGTGGCGTAAACTCGCCGGTGCGGGCATTCAAGGCCGTGGGCGGCGCCCCTGTGTTTTTCGAACGCGGCAGCGGAGCCTACCTGTATGATACCGATGGGCGCTCGTATATAGACTATGTAGGTTCCTGGGGACCGATGATCCTGGGCCATGCGCATCCTGGCGTAATCGCTCGCGTACGGGAAGCCATGGAAAACGGTTTGAGTTTCGGCGCGCCGACAACGATAGAGACGGCCCTGGCAAAAAAAATCTGTGCGCTCATGCCCGCTATCGAAAGACTGCGCATGGTGAATTCCGGCACGGAAGCGGCCATGAGCGCCATCAGGCTCGCGCGCGGTTTCACCGGCCGCGACAAAATCATTAAATTTGAGGGTTGTTATCACGGCCATGCCGATTCCCTGCTGGTCAAGGCCGGTTCAGGCGCGCTTACCCTGGGCATCCCCACGTCGCCGGGGGTACCGGCAGATACGGCAAAACATACGCTTACACTGAGGTTTAACGATGCTGCTCAAGTGGAGGATGTTTTCAATGATATCGGCGAGCAGGTTGCCGCAGTCATCGTAGAACCGGTAGCCGGCAACATGAACTGCATTCCCGGTTCGCAAGGTTTCCTGGATACCCTGCGCCGGGCCTGTGACCGGTACGGCAGTATCCTGATCTTTGATGAGGTGATGACAGGCTTTCGCGTAGCCCTGGGCGGAGCACAATCTTTGTATGACATCACACCCGACATCACCTTGCTGGGCAAGGTCATCGGCGGCGGCATGCCCGTCGGCGCCTTCGGCGGGCGCCAGCAAATCATGGACCAGTTGGCGCCGGACGGAGCCGTTTACCAGGCGGGGACATTGTCAGGCAACCCGGTGGCGATGACAGCCGGTCTGGCGACGCTGAATCTCATCTCTGAGCCCGGTTTTTTTAGCGACCTGGCAAACAAACTGGGCAATTTGCTCACAGGTTTGAAAGAGGCGGCAGATTTAAACGGCGTAGCCATCTCCACCAACCAGGTCGGCGCTATGTTCGGACTGTTTTTTACCGAAGACTCCCCGATTACCACATACGAACAGGCAACCGCCTGCAACAAGGAGCTATTCAACCGGTTTTTCCACCGCATGTTGGATAACGGGATTTACCTGGCTCCGTCAAGCTATGAGGCCGGTTTTATTTCAAGCGCCCACGGCCGTACTGAAATTAACAGGACGATAGCAGCGGCTGCATCTGTATATAAATACCTGCTCTGATCCGGGAGGGAAAAAAGAACACAGCCTCCCGTTCGATCTGTCGTATATACATGTAACAATGTCGTGTTGCCATATACACGAATTACCGGTCTAATCCAAACTTCCCGCGAGTAAACCCAAGCCTGGTGAGAAAATCCGGGCTAGTATCATGAGCAGACAACTACGACGCAGACGTGCGGGAAGCAGGAGCGCCAAACGGATCGCGCGGCGACGACCCCTGGTGCTTGAGACTCCGTTTATCGAACGGAAAATTCCTTTCTACGAGCTCATGGATGAGGCAGGACTGGCGTTAATCGAAGAGAATGCCGAGGTGGTATTGGAAGAAATCGGCATTGATTTCCGCGATGATCCGGAAGCCTTGGCGCTGTTGCATGACGCCGGCGCAGACGTACAGGGAGAAAGGGTGCGGTTTCCCAAAGGTTTATGCCGCGACGTCATCCGGTCTTCGGCGCCGGCGGAATTCACCCAGCATGCGCGTAATCCGCAACGCAGCGTCATTATTGGTGGCAATCGTACCGTGCTGGCGCCAGCATACGGTTCGCCTTTTATTCGCAGCCTGGATGATGGAAGGCGTTACGCAACCATTGAGGACTTCCGCAATTTCGTCAAACTGACTTACATGAGTCCGGGCTTGCACCACTCCGGCGGCACCACTTGCGAACCCGTGGACCTGCCGGTAGACAAGCGCCATTTCGATATGATCTACAGCCATATCAAGTACAGCGACAAACCTTTTATGGGTTCTGTTACCCATCCGCAACGAGCGCAGGATACCGTTGACATGGCCAAGGTTGTCTTCGGTGATGAATTTGTAGAACAAAATACGGTCATCACCAGCCTGATCAATGCAAATTCCCCCATGACTTACGATGCCACCATGCTTGGCGCAGCAAGAACCTATGCGCGCCACAACCAGGCAACGGTTATATCGCCATTTATCCTGGCCGGTGCCATGGCGCCGGTTACCATAACCGGCACCGCCACCCAGATCCTTGCAGAAGCACTGGCAGGCATGGCTTTTGTCCAGTTGGTCAAACCGGGCGCACCGGTGGTTTTCGGAACGTTTTCCTCCTCCATGTCCATGCAATCCGGCGCGCCCACCTTCGGTACGCCGGAACCGAGCCTGGTGCTCTATATCGCCGCCGCGCTGGCGCGCCGACTGGGTGTTCCCTTTCGCAGCGGAGGCGGTTTATGCGCGGCAAAGATCCCTGACGCCCAGGCAGCTTATGAGGCAGCCAATACCTTGCAGACAGCCGCCCTGGCGGGGGTCAACTTCATGCTGCATACGGCCGGCTGGCTGGAAGGCGGACTGGTAATGGACTACGAAAAGTTCATTATGGACGTGGATCAAGCCAACATGATAGCGGTGCTGCTGCAAGGTGTGGATACCTCTGAAAACGCCCAGGCCATGGACGCGTTGCGGGAAGTAGGTCCGGGCAGTCATTTCCTGGGAAGTGCACATACCCAGGCAAACTTCGAGTCGGCCTTCTACCGCTCCACTGTGGCGGATAACAACAGCTTTGAACAGTGGCAGGAAGACGGCAGCCTGAATACCGCACAGCGCGCTAACGGAATTTGGAAAAAACTGCTGGAAGAGTACGTGGCGCCACCCCTGGATGAATCCATCGATGAAGCCCTGCTGGCATTTATCGGACGGCGTAAGCTGGCCCGGGAATAAATCGGAAGAGGCAATGTACAGAATGCGTCTTTGGTCGGTGCGCAACGCCGGCTGGTTAAGCAGGCTTTATAACGTCTGGGAGAGGCTTCTCATCCTGTGTCACCCCGTATTTGTGCGCATCGGTTATCAACGGCTGGACCGGTTCTTTCTCGCCATTGAAAAGCCGACAAAGGGTTTCCTGTTCGATTCCCGCTCCTGCGGCCAGTGCACCCTGGGCGACACCGGCATGTCATGTCCGATGAACTGTCCCAAAACCATGCGCAACGGGCCCTGTGGCGGTGTCCTGCCTGACGGCGGCTGTGAAGTCAAACCGGACATGCCCTGTGTCTGGGTGCTTGCATGGGAAGGCAACAAGCGCATCAACAAACATGAACAGACCATCGAATTTGTGCTGCCGCCTGCCGACGTGCGCCTCAATCATACGTCGGCCTGGCTGAGGAAGGTCAGGGAACACCATGGTCATCCGGAACTGGAAGTCTTGGGATAAGTCATGTTCTTCGAAGATGAACCGAGGGCGGGTGAAAACCTGCCGATCCTCCCGGGACACGTGTCTCCCGGCCGCCTGGAACGCGTGCTGCGGGCCGGCAGATTTGCAGTCACAACTGAAATTGCGCCCCCGGACTCGGCGGACCCTGCCGAAGTATATGAACGCGCTGCTATGTTCGACGGCTACGTGGATGCCATCAACGCAACGGACGGCTCAGGCGCAAATTGCCACATGTCCAGTGTCGGCATGTGTTCACTGCTGACCCGCCGCGGCTACGCGATGGTCATGCAGGTATCCTGCCGGGATAGAAATCGCATAGCCATCCAAGGGGACGTATTGGGGGGGGCGGCAATGGGCGTGGCAAATATACTCTGTCTCACCGGTGACGGCGTACAGTCGGGGGACCATCCGCAGGCGAAACCGGTATTCGACCTGGATTGCATGAGCGCACTGGAGATGATGCGCGCCATGCGTGATGACAGCCGGTTTCTCAGCGGCCGCAGGATTACCAGTCCGCCACAGGTATTCCTGGGGGCCGCGGCCAACCCGTTTGCCATGCCGTACGATTTTCGTCCCTTGCGTCTGGCCCGGAAAATCAAGGCCGGCGCCCAGTTTATTCAAACCCAGTATTGTTTTGCCATCGACATGTTCAGGCAATACATGGAACGGGTGCGTGATCTCGGCTTACACGAAAAGGTATTCATTCTAGCCGGCGTAGGGCCCCTGGCGTCGGCCCGTTCAGCGGAATGGATACGTACTCATGTTGCCGGAGTACACATCCCGGATGCCGTGATCAAACGTCTGCGTGGCGCCATGGACCAGGCCCGGGAAGGCGTGAATATATGTAAGGATATGATTTACCGGATCCGTGAAATCGAAGGCGTGCATGGCGTTCATATCATGGCCTACCGGCAGGAACATCGAGTCGCTGAGATAGTGGAGTCCACAGGCATCTTGCAGGGAAGAACACCATGGCATCCCGGCATTACCCGCCAACGGGATATCCGGGCTCAGAGTAAAAATACTCGACTATAAATCAGCGCCTTTTACCATAATTTTACTCTGAGCGCGAATATCATGACAGAAACCGTTATCAGTTCAGTAAACAAAGAAGTCGTTATCGGCTTTGAGCGGCCGTTTGTGATCATCGGCGAGCGGATTAACCCGACCGGCCGTAAAATTCTGGCTGAGGAAATGAAAACAGGCGATTACCGTCGCGTGGCAGCGGATGCCAGCGCCCAGGTTGAGGCCGGCGCCCACATGCTGGACGTAAACGCCGGTATCCCGCTAGCGGATGAGCCGGCAATTCTGGCGCAGGCGATCAAGCTGGTGCAATCCGTTACCGACGTGCCCTTGTCCATCGATTCTTCCATTGTCGCCGCCCTGGAATCCGGCCTGGCCGTTTATCAAGGCAAGGCGCTGGTCAATTCTGTCACCGGCGAAGAAGACCGGCTGGAATCCGTTCTGCCCCTGGTTGCCAGGCACAATGCTGCGGTAGTGGCCATCTCCAACGACGAAACCGG
>JAAXHV010000136.1 GCA_012270695.1 Gammaproteobacteria bacterium
CTGATTGAAGTGGGTCATGGCACCCAGCGCCTGAACAGGACACTCTCCGAACATTTCCCCGATGCCAGGATACTGCGTATAGACCGCGACAGCACCCGGCGCAAAGGCTCAATGGAGAAGATGATAAGGGAGATCACTACGGGCAATGCCGACATACTGATCGGCACCCAGATGCTTGCCAAAGGTCACCACTTTCCGAGGTTGACGCTGGTCGGGATCATCGACGCTGATGCGGGTCTGCTGAGCACCGATTTTCGCGCGAGTGAGCGTATGGCCCAGTTGATTGTCCAGGTGAGCGGCAGGGCTGGACGCGAAGACAGGCCGGGTATGGTTTTCATCCAGACCCATTTCCCCGAACATCCGTTGCTGCAGACACTGGTGACACGGGGTTATGACGAGTTCGCGGGACTGTTACTCGCCGAAAGAAAGATGGCTCAGCTGCCGCCTTATTCCTACCTGGCGTTACTGGGAGCTGAGGCCGCCGGCCGCGAAGCCGCAGAAAAATTTCTGTACGAGGGCCGCAGCCAACTGAAAAAATTCAACACCGGGCTGAATATTTTCGGGCCGGTCAGGGCGCCCATAGAGAAGAGAAGAGGACGTTATCGCAACCAGTTGTTAATCCAATCCGGCAACAGGAACCTGCTGAGGAAAGCGATGGCGCCATGGTGCCGGTTGCTGGAAACCATGCCGGGAGCAAAAAGGACAAGGTGGTTTCTGGATATTGACCCCCAGGACATGTTCTGAGGAAAATCAGGTCGTATCCTGATCCGCCCGCAATTCCAGCAGCATGAATTCAATCTTATTCTCTCTGAGTCTCTGGCGTATGCCTTCCATCTCGTTAACGCTCTTGTACGGCCCCAGGCGGACCCGATGACGGACGTCCTGTCCATTGAGCATGACGCGCTGGATATCCGCAAAAATACCCAGCAAAGCCAGTTCGGCCTTAATCTGATCCGCGGAGCTGAAATCCTTGAATGAGCCCACCTGGAGGACGTAGCCGAATATGCCATCCTTCACCTTACGGTCTCGGTCCGCGTATTGTTCTCCGCTCCCATCACTCACCTTGTTCTCGTCCTGCCCCCGGACTTCATCCATGCTCTCCTTATCATCCTCATCTTTCCCGCCGTCCTTTTCACCGGCAACCCACTCGGAGATATTGATCTTCTTTTCACGCAGCGTGTCGTAAAAGGTAAATTCGAGTTCCGGTTGCTGCTCGTCGGTTTGAGCCTGACTCTCCTTTGCAGCTGCAGGACCGGCAAGGTTTTCTGCCGTATCAGGTTCAACCAACTGGTAGCGAAGAAAGACGAAGAACGCGACCAGTAAGCCCACGGATAACCCGGAAAGAAAGGATAAGATATTTCCGGCCACAAAAGCCCGTTCCCGCCTGGAGCTGCTCCTGGTTATTCTATTGTCTCTCGGCATTACACTCTTTTCGGGAAACGGTTGCCCTACAAATTCGACTATATCAGTCTAACATAAATGTCTGCACGCATACTGTCACGGTCTGCCTGCTTCTATCAAAGCCTCAGCCAGGAGTTCCGGGTTGGTATAACAGACTTCATGGCTGCCCGGTTTTTGTACTACCCTGCACAAACCGAGACGGTCCGCCATCCTGGGATACCAGGCAAAGTCGCCATGGGGCAAGACTATGTCATCGGTAAAATTGATGTAGCTCCTGGAGACTAGCAGTCTCTGGAAGCCGCGCATAGCGATCTTTTCCATCTGCGAATAAACGCAGACCGGACGCAGCCGGGCATAAACATCTTGAGCCGTTTCCAAATCCGCATCGTTGATAAACCTCTCGCGGAAAACCTCAAACGGCAATAGCCAGTTGGCTCTGTCGCCATCTTTTTTGACGATCGCATCAAACATCTGCTGATACCCGGGTGGTATCACGTCATGGATACACTCCCCGTCTTCCAGCACCATGGCGTTCTGAAAAACCACCCGGTTGATTCGAGCCGATAACCGCTCCGCAACGTTCGGGATAACTATCCCGGCAAAGCTGTGGCCCGCCAGGACGAAGTCGTGGATGTCTCTCTCCAGAATGTAATCGACCACAGACTTCACACAATCCGCCTGGGTAAAAAAATTGCCGGCATCCTCGCCATGACCAGCCATGGTCGGCGCGTATGCCACATGTCCCTGCCTGTTGAGTTCCGTGATCACCTGCTCCCAGCAGGAACCATCGTGCATGGAACCGTGCACCAGTACAAACGTCAGTTTCAAGTGTCTTTCCTCCTCTGTTTGTGCAACCGCAACCGATAGCCTGGAATATCAAGGACTTCAGCTGCCGTTTAACTCCTCAATGACTGCGGCAATGGTCAGCACCCGCCCGAATAATTCGCGTATCGTATCCAGGGTGGTGTCATGCAGGCGTTGTTCAAACGCAGCCGTGCCGTCGCTGGTAAAAGCGACCTTATAATCATGTTCGAATGCGCTGCGCGCCGTGGATTCGCAGCAGCAATTCGTTGTTACACCAGTAATAATGACCGTATCCGTCCCGATGTTTCTGAGCAGGGTATCCAGGTCGGTGCGGTGAAACGCATCGTATTTATGCTTGACGATATGAAACTCGTCCTCTCGCGGCGACGGCAGACCTGAAAAAAGTTCGAAGCTGTGCGTGCCTTTGTATAACACTCGCTGTTCCCTGAGAGACGGATACTTATCCAACAAGAGACCGCCGTATGGCGCGCTGGTGTCGAGCCGGGCCCAGATTACCGGCACGTCAAGACCCCGGCACACTTCGATCAACTTTGCGAGCTGCGGAATAATAGCGCGACCCATGGGCGCTTCAAGCATGGCGCCCGGTTCGAGAAACGCATTCTGCATATCGATGATGAGCAAGGCTGAAGTCTCCCGCTGGATGCGAAAGAATGCCTCTCCCACCTGTGTTGCTTCACGCGCAGCGCTCATTCACTTGTTGCCTCAGGCTGGCCACCAGGCAGGCATTCTATCTGATCAACCCACAGGACGGAAACGGGGCAGATACAGGTAAAAGTTTTCCGTTCAACACTCGTTACCCGCAGCTTCAGCCAGCGCTGAATCCCAGGCGATCAGCGCTCGTTTGCGTTCAATTCCCCAGTGATAACCGCCCAGTTCCCCGGATGTGCGGAGAATACGATGGCAAGGTATCAGGTAAGAGACGGGATTGGCGCCTACGGCAGAGGCAGTGGCCCTTACGGCCGAGGGGTTACCGGTCATTTGCGCCAACTGCTTGTAGGATATAAGGCTGCCCTCCGGGATTCTGAGCAGCGCGCGCCAGACGTTAACCTGGAAATTTGTCCCTTTTACCAGCAACTGAAATTCAGCTCCGTTGCCGGCTTGTGCGCGTATATTGGGGTTGAATATCTTGTCTGCGCTCGGCGCGGTGTGTTGCTGATCGTGAAAAACCTGCGCGCCGGGCCAGCTCATTTTCAGGTTTTCAGCTTCCCGGTCAAGTTGCTCCGTTAAGCCGAACGCCAGGTAACAAATGCCTTTATCGGTCAACGCCAGCAACATCATCCCGAACGGACTGGGATGGATGCCATAATAAATCCTCATACCGCTGCCATATTGTTTGTACTGCCCCGGGGTGACGGCCTCGATGGAAACAAACTGCTCGTGCAGGCGGCCCGGCCCGGATAGCCCCAGGTCAAGCGCGGCATCAAGAACGCTGGATGATTTGTCCAGCAACTCCTTGGCGTGTTGTACGGTCAGGAACTCCAGGAAACGCTTCGGGCTGACCCCCACCCAAGCCTTGAATTTCCTCTGGAAATGCCAGGGACTCAAGCCAAGCTGGGACGCAATCAATTCAAGAGAGGGTTGTTGCGCGATATTGTCGCGAATATAGGCGATTGCCTTTGCAATGCGCTCGTAATCACCCGCCGGACGTGCATGGGAATACGTTTCCATGGAACCAGTATAAGTGATTTACTGGTCCCATCCACCCGAATCTTGCTTATGGGGTCAGGTCGCACAATGCACACAGCACGCATAAACATACATCCCACATGAAAGGGGTATCTATCAGTACTACGCGACGGCTGAAATTCGGCTAAGCTTTGCGCCCATTTTCTCTCTGGCCTCTTCCAAATCATAATCGTCTTGTAATCCTAACCAGAACTTCTCACTATTGCCGAAATAACGGGCCAAGCGCAAAGCAGTGTCTGCTGTAATGGCGCGTTTGCCAAGAACAATTTCATTTATCCGCCTTGGTGGAACGGAAATATCTCTGGCCAGCTTGTTCTGACTGATGCCCAAAGGTTCAAGAAATTCATGGAAGAGAACATCGCCAGGATGGATATTGATTAGTTTTGCCACGTGTTTTACCTAATGATAATCAACAATTTCAACCTGATATGCATTGCTTTGTCGCCATACAAAACAAATTCGGTATTGATCATTAATCCGTATACTATGCTGACCTGACCTGTCACCATGGAGTAGCTCTAAACGATTAGCTGGTGGTATCCGAAGATCTCGCAAATTTTGAGCATTGTTCAACATGCGCAATTTACGTCTTGCCGTATTTTGAATGCTTTGCGGTAATTTTCTGGACGATAACCCAGTCCAGATCTTTTCTGTTTCCTTACAGGCAAAAGCTTTGATCATGCAACGATTATAATGTTAAACGTTATATAACGCAACACGTTATATAACGTTTTTTCAGTTAACGGTTTGAGAAACTACAACAGCTGTAGATGGCTGAGCAGGATGCCATCCGCATCCGCGTAGGCATACTCACCCGGCGTGAACGTGGCGTCGGCGAAGCAGAGTGGAATATCCCTCTCGCCGCTGCCCCTTTTGACACTTCTCCTGGGGTTGGCGCCGAGGGCTTTGATGCCGATGGGCAGGGATGAGAGAACGGCTGAATCCCGTACGCACCCGTTGATGATCAAGCCTTCCCAGCCGCTGTCCATACCCAATTTTGCCATTTTGTCGCCCACCAGGGCACAGCGGTGTGAGGCGCCGCCGTCCACCACCAGGACGCGGCCTTGGCCATCCTCTTCCAGGGCCGCCCGGACCAGGGAATTATCCTCGAAACACTTTACCGTTGAGATGGGGCCGCTAAATGTCGTCTTTTGTCCGAAGTTCTGCAGGAAAGCGTTAACGACTTGCACCTTCCCTTCATGGTCATCGTAGAGGTCCGCCGTTGAAAATGTCATATTTCACCCTTCATCAGCATGTGGATGAATGCGTCCTGTGCGCTCGGCCAGGGCACCCGCCGGAATGACGCGACGCGTTTCCTGAGTCCTGACCCATCCGTCACCGTGGAGAGAGCGGTAGCTCATGTTTTCCGCCGTTTGTCCCGTTTCCACCCTGGGATGACTTTGCTCTCCCGCTTACTCATTGCCAGGACATCGGCTTCCACGTCTTTGGATATCGTGGCGCCGGCGGCGATGGTGGCGCCATCGTTTATTTTGAGGGGGGCAATCAGTTCGGTATTGGAACCGATGAACACGTCGTTGCCGATGATCGTTTTATGTTTCTCAACTCCGTCGTAGTTGCAGGTGATGGTCCCGGCGCCGACGTTGACCCGTTCACCCACCTCGCTGTCGCCGATGTAGCTGAGGTGGTTGGCTTTCGAACCACGGCCAATATCCGATTGTTTTACCTCAACAAAATTG
>JAAXHV010000137.1 GCA_012270695.1 Gammaproteobacteria bacterium
TGGATATGCAACCGCTTGCTGATGTAATCTTCCTGCAAGGCGATATCACCGACGATGAATGCCTGCAAAACTGCATGGCCGAATTAAACAAGGCCAAGGTTGACCTTGTAATTTCGGATATGGCCCCCAATTTATCAGGTATCGCCGCTGTAGATCAGGCCAACAGCCTGAACCTGGCGGAGACGGCTTGCCGGTTTGCTTGTTCCGTATTGCAAAGGCGCGGGCATTTGCTGGTCAAGCTGTTTCAGGGAGGGGACAGCGCTGCCTTCAGAAAGGCATTGCTGAAGCGGTTTGAAAAAGTTATACTGAGCAAACCGCGGGCCTCCAGGGCGAATTCCAGAGAGGTATATATTCTGGCAAAAGGCTATAATGATCAGGGACCCCTGATTTAATCAAGGACCCCTTCAGTACGGAGCGCTGATACGGTGGGAGGTTTACCGGTGATTGAAAAACAAAGTAGGCGTACGGCGTCATGTTAAAGAGTATATTAATGTGGGTGGTGATCGCCCTGGTTTTGATGATGGTATTTCAAAATTTCGGCGTGCGCACCACCAGCACCAATATCCCCTATTCCCAATTCATCCTGGACGTGAAAACCGGCAAGGTGCTTTCCGTCACTATCGAGGGCAGCACCATCTCGGGCAACCTGGCTGATGGGACCCGCTTCAACACTTACAGTCCGGAAACCAGCAATGACGCCCTGATCGGCACCCTGCTGGAAAACAATGTGGAAGTGCTGGGTGCCGAGCCGAACAAGAATTCATTCTGGGCACATGCTTTTATTTCCTGGTTCCCCATACTGCTGTTGCTGGGCATCTGGATCTACTTTATGCGGCAGATGCAGGGCGGCGCCGGCGGTCGCGGCGCTCTGTCGTTCGGTAAGAGCCGGGCGCGGTTGTTAAACGAAGACCAGGTCAAGGTGACGTTTAATGACGTCGCCGGCGTTGAAGAGGCCAAGGAGGAAGTCGTCGAGTTGGTCGAATTTCTGCGCGATCCCGCCAAGTTCCAGAAACTGGGAGGCAAAATTCCCCGCGGTGTGTTGATGGTAGGTTCGCCGGGCACAGGCAAGACCCTGCTGGCAAGAGCGATAGCCGGTGAAGCGCAGGTTCCCTTCTTTACTATTTCCGGTTCCGATTTTGTTGAAATGTTTGTCGGCGTCGGCGCCTCAAGGGTGCGCGATATGTTTGAGCAGGCCAAGAAACACGCGCCGTGCATCATCTTTATTGACGAGATTGATGCGGTAGGGCGCCACCGCGGCGCAGGTCTTGGCGGAGGGCACGATGAACGCGAACAAACGCTGAATCAACTCCTGGTCGAAATGGACGGGTTTGAAGGCAATGAAGGCATCATCGTTATTGCCGCCACCAACCGGCCCGACGTGCTTGATCCGGCCTTGCTCCGCCCCGGGCGCTTCGACCGGCAGGTGGTGGTGCCGTTGCCGGATATCCGCGGGCGTGAACAGATTCTCAAGGTGCACATGCGCAAAGTCGCCATTGCCGATAACGTAAATGCCTCTATCATTGCCCGTGGCACGCCGGGATTTTCCGGCGCCGATCTCGCCAACCTGATTAATGAGGCAGCTTTATTCGCAGCGCGGGCGAATAAGAAAGAGGTTGACATGGAAGAATTTGAACGGGCCAAAGACAAGGTCATGATGGGCGCGGAGAGGCGTTCCATGGTAATGAGCGATGATGAAAAGAAGCTTACGGCCTACCATGAAGCCGGTCATGCCATTGTCGGACGGCTTGTTCCCGGGCATGATCCTGTCTATAAGGTCACGATAATCCCGCGCGGGCGCGCGCTGGGTGTGACCATGTTCTTGCCGGAACAGGACAGGTTGAGCTACTCGCGGCAGTTCTTACAGAGCCAGATCTGTTCCCTGTTCGGCGGCCGTATCGCGGAGTGCCTGATCTTCGGAGAGGATGCGGTAACAACGGGGGCGAGCAATGATATCGAACGCGCGACCCTGCTTGCCAGAAATATGGTAACCAAGTGGGGCCTTTCGGAGAAAATGGGGCCGCTCGCTTACCAGGAGGATGAAGGAGAGGTCTTTTTGGGACACTCGGTGACCAAACATTCAACAGTCTCCGCTGCCACACAGAATGATATCGACGCAGAAGTGAGGCGGCTCATTGACAAAAACTACCAACACGCCAAGGAACTGCTGGGGGCAAACATGGATAAACTGCACCTGATGGCTGATGCGCTGATCAAGTACGAAACTATTGATTCGGGCCAGATTGACAGCATCATGGAGGGAAGAGAACCCGGGCCGCCGGCTGATTGGGGCGACGATCACAAGACACGCGGGAAACGAGTCGACCCGGATGAAACGCAACAAAAGGATGAAGGCCAGCCTGTTGAAGGCACTGCCATTGACGGGCCGGCGCGACCTGCTTGACCCCATCCATCCCAAACTGGAAGCGTTTGCCTTCACTCGGGGAGTGGCCTGATTACTATTAACCATCGAAAATATTTCAGTACGGATGGGATACGCGGCAGGGTCGGCGAGGAACC
>JAAXHV010000138.1 GCA_012270695.1 Gammaproteobacteria bacterium
TCAAACCTGACGGTACAGGCGCCGCAAATGCCTTGCTCACAGCCGACGTGGGTACCGGTCAATCCCACCCGCTGGCGCAGAAAGTCCGCCAGGCTCTCCCGCGCTGGCGCCTCAGCCTCTACACGCTTGCCGTTGACCGTAATCGAAACAGAAACATATTGTTCGCTTTTAGCTCGCATACCTCACTCACCATTCCGCTGCCTACCAGCATCCCTATACAATTCCTCTATCACTTCCCCCAGATAATGCTTCGCCAGATGCCGTTTCATCTCCGTGCTTGTATAACTGTCGCCGGTTATCTCAATATCGACGTCCACAGCGGCAATTGCCTGTTCTGTCTGTTCTTTGGTAAGCGTCCTGTTCACCAGTAGTTGCGCGACGCCCGCAGCCAGCACGGGGGTGTTGGCTACGGCAAAAAATACCGGACTGAAGGAAGTAAATACGCCGTTTTCAAGTTCTGCGTTCACCGCCAGGCCGGTTGAGGCAAAATCCCCCCGGCGACGCACGAACTCGCGGAAGGCGCAGACCGTCGATTCCCCGGCGACCGGAAAGGAGATCGAAATCAGCAAGTCGTTTTCCCGCAAGTCGGTTTCATACAGGTCTTTGAAATAATCCCGGGCGGCCGTTACCCTTGTGCCCAGCTTGTTCCGGATGGTGAAGCGCGCGTCCAGGGCCACGCAGCAGGCCGGCAATTCCGATGCGGGGTCAGCCAGCGATACGTTACCTCCAATCGTCCCCCTGTTGCGTATGGCCGCATGGGCCACGTGCTCAACGGCTTGTTTCAACAGGGGGGTGTGCCGGGCGATCAGTTCCGATTGCTCAAGCTCCACGTGCCGCGTTAACGCACCCACGTGCAGCATATCTCCTTCCAACCTGATACCCTTGAGCTCGTCCAGGTCGTTGATATCGATGAGTGTCTCTGGCGCAGATAAACGCATATTCAGGGTGGGATTCAAACTCTGCCCGCCTGCCAATATCTTGGCAGTCCCTGCCGACCGTTCCAGCAAATCAAGGACCTGAGCCACGGACTCGGCCCTGACATAGGCGAACTTAGCCGGTTTCAATCCCTGTCTCTGTCTTTCCGGGGACTGATTTCAAACCTGTCCCCTGTTCTGCCTTCCTTCTATCGCATTGCATACGTTTTCAGCCAGTTTCTCCCAGATGGCATCGGCTTTTTTCAGCATCATGCCGGCGCCGTATTTGCCGAGGCGGCCGGTGATGGATGATTCTGAACTGCAATAGACCTCGGTGGAACCGTCGTCATTGGCGCGCAGGCGGACGATATTGTCCGCTGTCAACATACTCGCCCGGGTGCCTTCCTCACCGCGGGTCTTGGAGATGATTTCCACGGGCGGCGTTTCTTCGATGATTTCCAGGTTCAGGTTGAACTTTGCCGAGATCGGGCCTACCTTGACGGCTACGCGGGCTTTGTAGTGAGTGTCATCGGTAGCAGTAATCTGTTTACAACCGGGAATGCACGGCGCCATCTTTTCCGGGTCTTTTGCAAAATCCCAGACAGTTTGCGGGGAAGCCTGAACGGTAAATGTCTTTTCAACTTTCATAATCTGTTTTCAGGTCGTGGAGGAAACAGAGGCAGAGTTGAAGCAGATGTGGATGGGCTTTTCAAGACTATCATCCGCAGGGAAAGCGGATGGTAAGCGTACAAGGATGTATTCACAGCGGGTCTTGAAAAGCCCATCCATACCTGCCTGCATCAAATACTGAGTCAATCCGTGGACACTTTTTGCAGCGCTCTCAGCACCCGTTCGGGCGTGGCGGGGATCTGGGTTACCCGTGCGCCGACCGCGTTTTTGATTGCGTTGGCGATGGCCGGGGCGGGCCCGACTGCGCAGATCTCACCGACACCTTTGGCGCCGAACGGCGCGGATTCTTCCGCTGCTTCAATCAGCAGCGGGTGGATTTTGTAAGGCGCATCCGCCATGCCGGGTATCTTGTAATCCATCATGGTCGGGTTGATCATACGGCCGTTGTCCCATAACATCTCTTCGGTCAACGCGTAACCCAGCATCTGTACGATTCCGCCCTGTATCTGGCCTTCCACCGAAGCAGTATTAATAGCCTTGCCTACGTCATGGGCCGCCCAGTATTCGAGCACTTCCACCTGTCCCGTCACCTCATCCACTTCCACCTCGGCAACCTGCGCTCCGAAGGTAAAAATACCGATCCCGTCGGGCATCAGGGCAAACCCCCTGAGCAGCATCCGTTTCGGGTCCATGCGATCTTTTGGCGCGTACAGCCAGTTATGCGTGCCCATAATCGGCCCGCCCTGTTGCCACAGCGCCCTGCCGGCAATCGCGACAAACGGCAGCGCCGCATCCGGCACGCCTTTTACGCCGACTATTCCACCCTGCCTGAGTTCCAGGTCCGCACTGCCGCACTCAAGTATCTCACCGGCATGACGATAAATCTGCTCGCGAACGTCATCACTGGCTTTTTTCACCGCGTTGCCGATGACGTAGGTATTGCGGCTCGCCGAAGTCTGGAACTGGTAGGGGGATGAATCCGTGTCCGGCGCGGCAAAATTGACCTGTTCCATGTTCAGGTTCAGGGCGCCGGCCACGATCTGGGTGAGTATGGTGTCCGAGCCCTGGCCGATATCCACGGCGCCGCAGTTCAATGTGACAGTGCCGTCTTCGTTCAGCAATACGTTCGCGCCGGCCCCGGCCAGACCGGAGATATGGGTCATGCCGGCCACGCCTATGCCGCGTTTTTTACCGGATTTGGCCGGTTTCCTGCTTGAGCGTTTATCGATCCAACCCGAGGCGTCCCGTACTTTTTCCAGACAGGCGCGCATGGTGGCCTTCTCAATGGTCTTGCCGCAGAAAAACTTGTCATCCTGTTCCAGCGCGTTGTTGAGGCGCAGTTCCAGCGCGTCTATCCCCAGTTTGTCCGCCAGGTCGTCAAGCTGTGATTCACTGGCGAAAGTAGCCTGGGGGTTGCCGAATCCGCGGAATGCGCTGGCGCGGGAAAGGTTGGTATA
>JAAXHV010000139.1 GCA_012270695.1 Gammaproteobacteria bacterium
CCGCCCGTTTCCCTCCGCCGGCAATAATCATGTGGTCATGGATAATGTCAGCTTCAATTACCCCAGCCGTCCCGGGCAGCTGGCGTTAGACGGATTTTCACTGGATATCACCCCGGCTGAGACCCTGGCGCTGGTGGGGCCGTCGGGCGCGGGCAAAAGCACAGTCTTCCAGTTGTTACTGCGCTTTTATGATCCCCACTCCGGTTCTATCCGACTGGATGGTGTCGATATCCGTGATGCGGACTTGGCCAAGCTCAGGCAACGCATCGGTATCGTGCCCCAGCAAACGGTTTTATTCGCCGGCAGCGTCCTGGAAAATATCCGCTTCGGCAATCCGCGGGCTACAGATGAGGAGGTCATCAATGCGGCAGTGACGGCCCATGCCGACCAGTTCATCGGTCAACTGCCCCAAGGTTACCAGACTGTTTTGGGCGAAAAAGGCGCCCGCCTGTCGGGCGGCCAGCAACAACGCATCGCCATCGCCAGGGCCGTATTGAAAGATCCGCCGGTATTGTTGCTTGACGAGGCGACCAGTTCGCTGGACGCTGAAAG
Organism: Gammaproteobacteria bacterium; assembly: GCA_012270695.1. Classification (GTDB taxonomy): domain Bacteria; phylum Pseudomonadota; class Gammaproteobacteria; order Eutrophobiales; family Eutrophobiaceae; genus JAAXHV01. The sequence goes on from JAAXHV010000139.1 coordinate 553, forward strand.
TGAGAACCTGTTGCAACAGGCCATGCAGAAGCTGATGGTGAACCGGACGGTGATCGTGATTGCCCATCGCCTGGCCACCGTAAAAAAAGTCGGCAGGATCATCGTGATGGACCAGGGCAGGATAGTGGACAGCGGTACCCATGACAGCCTGACGGCCAGGGATGGCGTCTATGCGCGGCTGGCAGAACTTCAGTTTGACTGAACAGCAAATTCAGAAGCAAATTCAGGACACCCACAAATTCAAAGGCAAATTCAGGACACCCATAAATTCAAGCAGAGCAAATTCAGGAAGCAAATTCCAAATTCAGGACACCCATAAATTCAAGAAGATGAATTCAAGTAAATTCAGGACACCCACAGATTCCAGGAAAGGTAAATTCAGGAAGGTAAATTCAGTAAATTCAGGACACCCACAGATTCCGGCAGAGCAGTCAATCAATCCATGGCAGGCTGAATAAATACAACAGTCCGCGGTTACTTTTTGTCCGGCTTGGGTAGACCGGTTTATTCCACGTAAGGAATGGACCGGCCCAGAATGATGACTCCTATCCAGAATATAAGGGACAGGGCGGAAACCGTCTTGATTGCCGAACCGGTCTCTCCGGCGCCACTCTGAGCGGCTTTCCTGTGTACGGTCAGGGCAAAATATAACGCGTTCAGCCCGGCGAGGATGATAAACAGCATCTTCAATCGAAAGGCGATGTTGGGGTAATAACGAAACGGGTCACTGAAAAAAAACAGGGTTCCGGTCACCAGGTTAATGCTGAAACCGGCCAGAGCCAGCGGCAAAAACCGGTACACGGCTGCGACAGGGAAGTTGCGGTAGAAACCAAGCAACCTGAAATCCACAACCAGCAATGACCCGATGAGCAGCGAAAGTCCCATGAAATGCAGGATTTCCGCCATGGGGAAAAGCCAGACGCTGTCACGCATCAACTGACCCAGTACAGAGGTTTCAATCCGGAACAAGATGTCGTACATGGGGCTAAACTCCATTTATATGCTCGATATAGGCAATGAGCCGTCCCGCGATAATCGCGCAGAACCAGAACATCAATGAAAATCCTGCCATCATTTTCGTCCTGATTGGCGCCACAAGCGTACCGCCAGGCCGCCCTGCGGTCCCTCGTATCTCCCGGAGAACCAGCCATATTGACACTACCCCCAGGGCGACGAGCGAAATCTTTATCCGGAAAACAGGGTGATAGTAAAACTTGACAGGGTCACCTGAGAACAATGCCAGTCCGGTCAACACGTTCAGGACAAGACCCGCCCAGGTGATAACGGACAGTTTATCAAAAAAAGCGATGGGCACATTACAGGCAAACCCGAGAACCCGGAGATTGAGCATCACTACAGTGCCGGCGACAACAGCCATGCCGACGGCATGACACGCCAGCACTATCGGATAACCCCAGATGGATTCCGCCACCCAGGTTCCCAACGCACTATCCTGTAACCAGATTAACAAATCTGCCCCCGAACAGGTTAAAACGGACTTCGGTCAGTCAAATAAATTGCAATCAACCACCGCGCTTCTCATAAGCGCTATGCCGGATGGCCGCCCAGGGTTTGTTTCTGAACTCGGCCTGCAACCCGTTACCGGTGATACTTTTATCAGCCAATCGGAATGTCTCGGTTCGTTGCGCCTTTCGATTCCTGCAGGATGCTGCCCGATTACTCATTGTATTTTGGTAAATCACGGTAAAAGTTTTCATGCGAGCCCAGAGCCAGCAAGGTCAGTTGATCAAGCTTTTTATCGTATCGGTAAGCCAATAAATATTGTTTATCAGACACTTTGAATTTATACACACGCACACCAATAAGCGCTCCTTTTTTCATATCGCCGGTGCTGGTGTCCGCGGCGACCTTTCTGACTGCGTCCTCAACAGCCATTTTTTCTTTCTTGTGGAGCTTTTTGACTGTTCTGAAAAAAATACCGCTTTGAACGACTTTCATCCAAATTGATACTCGGTTACATCACCCGAGTCCGCTTCTTCCAGTCCAATTATTATATCTTTTACAAAGTTTAACGGCAGGTCAGGGTTTTCTTCAGCAATTTTGCCTATAGTCGCCCAATGCTCAATCTGTTTCGGCGTCGAACGGTGAAACACTTTGCCATATTTTATTGCATCCATAACTAATCGATCCGGTAACTTAACGGCTTTTGGCATAGGCCCCCGCAGGAATTCTATTAATCACGACACCAAGTATAACCAATAGGTTTCATTTTGCAACCTTTGTGTCAGGAACAGCGCACTGCGAGCATCGATTTCACTAGCCCGGATTTCTCAGATGATGCGATGACAAATCGGCAGGACAGCCGATTTGCACGGCACAAGCCGCCCAAAGGGTTGCGTCCAGAGATGGACGCAATCAACGCATCAAGCGCAGTCTGTGATGGCAGTATAGTGGGAATAAACTCATAGGGTATAATATGAGTAGAGCATTCACGCGTACGGCAAAGTGGCAGAAATGTATTTCGAAGGGTGAGCTATGAGTATGGCAAGAACACGCGATGTCTCGGGCTGGCGTTCCCGGTTCCCGGAACTTGGAGTTGACCCACTCTCTATCGAGCCTATCGTATCGAGTGACCTGTTTGAAATTGAGAGGGAAAGAATTTTCAAACGCGTATGGCTGAAAGTCGGCCGGGTAGAGGAAATACCCGAACCGGGATGTTTCAAGGTCAAGCGGATTGATGTGGCCAGGACATCGGTAATCCTGATTCGCGGCAAAGATAATACTATCCGGACATTTCACAATGTATGCCCGCACCGCGGCAATCGTGTGATCCCGGAAACAGACAATGAAACCTTTGGCAAGGCGCGGGCGGATTACCTGACCTGCCGCTTCCACGGTTGGGTGTTTGACAGTACCGGAGCGGTCCGCGACGTGCCCTCCCTGGAGAAGTTTCCACCCTATTTTGACCAGTGTAATTACAGCTTGAAGCCGGTCTCATGTGACGTCTGGGAAGGCTTTATCTTTATTAACTTTGACCCTGAGCCACGCCAGGGTCTGGCGGATTATCTTGACGGTATGGCATCGCATTTTGCGGGTTATCCATACCACGAGGGCACTGCCGATTACCGTTACACCGCGGTATTTGACTGTAATTGGAAAGTTGCCTTGAATGCGTTTACCGAGGCCTATCATGTAGAGACCATTCATGCCAACACATTGCCCTGGTACGCCAAGATTGATCATGAAGATCTGAAGTTTTTTGGCCCGCATCGCACATCGACGTTGTATATGCGTCTGGTTGCAGGGGCTAAGGTAGCTGAGCCCGCTCCGATAGACGGATTGGCCTTGAGGATAATGCAAAATTCGCCGCGCCAGCAATTCATCATGGATAAATTACCGGCTGGTATCAATCCGGATAAACGCGAGAATTTTTTGTTTGAGCTGCCCACCTTCTTTCCCAACTTCATGATTCATGTATATTCGGGGGGTGGCGGTGACCCCGGCATGCTGTATTTCACACATCAATTCTGGCCTTTGGCAGTGGATAAAACCCTGTGGGAGACCACACGCTATTGGCGATCTGCGGCAAACGCGAGCGAATACTTTGCCATCGCTTATGCTAATGCCATCCATAGAAATGCGCACCTGGAAGATACGGCAACTATGGAAGATACCTTCACCGGCCTGCAATCGGGTGTGCTTGAGCACATGCCGTTGATGGATGACGAAGTGATGCTCCGTCACCAGGACCAGATATGGCATGAATACATGGGTCTTGAGAAAAGCCAGACATCCGCATTGGCAAATATGAAGTCCGGCCATGACTGAGCAATATCGTTTGCCTGCTCAGTTCGGACAGCTCGAACACCTGGCAGAACACTGGGCCCTGCCGACGGAAAATCAACGTTCGGCCAAGCGCTGGTCGGCTTCACCGGAGGAGTTTCAGGAATTCTACGATGCGATGGTACCTCGCATAAATGAGATTTTAGCTTACCTCGATCAATTCTCACTGGGGGAAATGCCGGAAGATGCATCAGTCCTCTTTCACCTGTCGCTGGCATTGGCCGAATCCGCTCCCCATGTCGAATTCTATAAAGGCGCGGCAAAAGTCCCCCACAGTTTTGATGCACGGCGTATGTTAGCGACAAGGGGGGATGCGCCCGACCCCAATCATGATATGACCCCCGCGCAATTGGCTGCGTTTAAACCTCAACCGCCTTAACCCGCACGATGGCAATGGACGCATGCCGCGTATTATGATGAATGCTGAATTGGTGGCGACCGATCAACAGCTGACAATCCTGTTCCACTTTCTTGTGTTTCTGTCGTATCATTCATATATAGTCCCTCATCAGGAGAGATGGCCGAGTGGCTTAA
>JAAXHV010000140.1 GCA_012270695.1 Gammaproteobacteria bacterium
GACACCCATTTGCGCGAACATGTCGGGTTCGTCGACGCCCCATTCTCGTTTAATCTGTGTGCGGCTGCTATTGCCGGGTACCGGGATGAAGGAAATTGTGTCAGCTTTCTGGGCTTTTTCGACCCCGATGCAGATGATCGGTATACCCACTCAAACAGCTCAGCCCACGGTAATGATAACGATACTGAGACCTTCGGATTGACCTTGAAGGCAAACTGGGATATCGGGGATATGACCTTGACTTCTGTTACCGGGTACTCTGAATTTGAGCGGCTCTGGTCAGAAGATGCAGACGGTTCTGCCCTGATCATGATCGATGGCCTGTTAACTGACGATGTCACGACTTTCAGTCAGGAACTCAGGTTGAGTGGTGATTGGAACCGTATTGACTGGGTTCTCGGCGCGTTTTACTCTGATGATGAAATCTATTTTAATTTTTATGCAGACCTCAAGGAGCATCTTTTCCTGACCGTTGCAGAAACCGACTGGACACAGGATTCATCCAGTGTCGCGGTGTTCGGACATGTCGATTTTGCTTTAACGAACATGTTGTCGATGGTCGGCGGCTTACGTTATACCTATGAGGATAAAGAAATGCGCTACGACGCATCTGACCTCAACCCATACGGGACTACACAATTTCTACCGCCTACTGTGAGTGGTTACAAAGATAGATTCTCTAATAATGAGGTGTCAGGTCAGGCAGGCCTGAATTTTCAGGTTACCGATGACATTCTTACGTATTTTACTTTTAACCGTGGTTTCAAGACCGGAGGATACAAGGGGTCGATTGCCTTCAGTCCTGCCGAAGTAGAGCCGTTTGTTCAGGAAACCGTATATGCCTACGAGGCAGGCATCAAGTCAACCTGGGCGAATAATAGAGTACGGTTTAACGCCGCCGCATATTATTCCGACTGGAAAGACTTTCAGGCATTTGTGACGGAGATACGTAGTGGTATCCCAGTCATTTTGCTGACTAATGCCGGCGATGCCGAAATATACGGTATGGAAGCGGACCTTCTGTTGCATCCCGCGGCCGGCCTGGACATCCAGGCTACCATCAACTGGATGGATACGGAGATTAAAAAATATAACACCATTCCGGGCACGGCGGATGCAACCGGCAACAAGCTTGCAAATGCTCCCGATTTTATGTTTAACGGGCGGGTTCGTTATGAATTTCCCTTGGCCGATAGCGGTTTTAATGCCTATATTTCATCTGACCTCCTATACAGGGACAGGGTGTATTACTCATTGTTCAATCGCGGCCAGGCCTCTCAGGCAGGTAACTGGTTGTTGAATGGGCGAGTAGGTGTAATTACCCAGGATGGAAAGTGGGAAGCATCAGTGTGGGGTAAAAATCT
>JAAXHV010000141.1 GCA_012270695.1 Gammaproteobacteria bacterium
GAAGCATCAGTGTGGGGTAAAAATCTTACGGATGATGCCTATATTACCTATCACTACGACAATACCGGCGGGATATTTCCTTCACAAAACTTTATCGGCGAACCGCGCACATACGGCGTAAGTGTCCAGTATAACTTCTGATTTACGGCGGGAGTCCTCACCAGTAAAACGGAATAGAAAACCAAGGTAATATTTGAGCCCGGTATTACAGTGTTATGGACTTGTTTGAAGCGCTGAAATTGAAAAAGGCCTGCCGGGACTATACAAGGGAGCAGGTGGCGCAGGCGGACGTGGACAAGCTGGTTTATGCCTTGGGCCGCGCCCCGACCGCATCCAACAGGCCCTACCGGCATTGTATCGTGGTGGACGACCCGGCGGTAATCAAGGCTATCAGGCAAATCTCTCCCTCTCTCCTTGCCGATCCTCCCTTGTTGATAATCATATTTACAGATATGACCGTGGCGCTGGACAAGGTCGGGGAGGTAGGCGAGCGTTGTTCCCTGGTGGACGCCGGGGCGGCCGGTGAAAACGTGTTGCTGGCCGCGACGGCATTGGGCCTTGGATCGCAATTTACCATGATAGCTGCCATGGCCGGTGTCCAGACGATACTGGGACTACCGGCACATTGTCGAATTGATTTGATAATTCCCATTGGCACTCCCGCTCCTTCGGCAAAATCGGTAAAACAGCACAAAGCAGCAAATCAGGTTTACCATAACAGGTACGGCGTGCTGCGATGAGTTCAGGCTCCCGGTTTAACGAGGACGTGTTTTCGTTAACCGCGTTCCTTGCAGGCTCTGCCCGTAGTGGACTGGATGAAGGGGTGTTTGCAGCGACCTACCGGCTTGTTGATACGATCAGTCGCCTGCTGGAACTGTTTCCGGAGTTGTTGGAAGATGAGTTTTTCAGTGAACTCAATATATTGTTGAAGGAAAATATGACAACCGCCTACCTGCTGTCTGAGGAAGAGTATACTGAGTTCCTGGATGATCTTCTGCGCCGCTTTGCAACAGAAGTCTGCAAACGTAATGGAATTGATGTACAAACATAACGGGTAAAATTTGAGCGCCTGATAATTAAGGATGGCAACAATGACAAAACGAATATTAGCGGTTATGCCTGTCGTATCCATGAAATGGATCGACATGACGAATACTGTTCTCAAGCCTTATGTATCGCCAGGTTTCGAACTGGATTGCGTTAATGTGCCGTACGGGGGCATGGAATCTATAGAAGGACTATATTATTGCGCAACGACTACGCCATATATTGTTGAACGGATTATCCAGGCGGAGAAACAGGGCTACGATGCCGCCATGTCATTCTGTTTCGGTGATCCCGCGGTTAAAGAAGCGCGTGAAAATGTCTCCATTCCGGTTATCGGCGTCGGTGAAGCCGCGCTCCATACTGCAATGATGTGTGGGGTCAGGGTTGGCATCCTGTCGGTGGGCGGCACCTATCGAAGCAGGCATCACAATGCAATGATGTATGCCGTACGCGATATGGTGGTAGGCTACAGATTGTCCGACCGCGTGGTGTCTTACCGCACCACAGGCAAGCCCGTTGAGCATTGCCAGGAAGAAGAAGTTTTCGAGAGCTTATGCGAGCAATCAAAACTTGCAATAGAAGAAGACGGGGCTGACGTACT
>JAAXHV010000142.1 GCA_012270695.1 Gammaproteobacteria bacterium
TGATAAGCGACTTGCTCGTCAAACCGATGTCGGCAGGACAGCCGATTTGCACGGCGACAGCCGCCCAAAGGGTTGCATCCAGGGATGGACGCAATGAACGCATCAAGCGCAGTCTGTAGTGATGACATAGTGAACAGATTACCATCACTCATCGACAGCAAATATGCATCCAATAGCAACTAGCGACCTGGTGAGATATGCGGGTTAAATGCGGGATCGTCGGGTTGCCCAACGCGGGTAAATCCACCTTGTTCAATGCCTTGACCAGCGCCGGGGTCAGCGCCGAGAACTATCCGTTTTGCACCATTGAGCCCAATATCGGCGTGGTTCCCGTACCTGACCCCCGGTTGCAGGCTATTGCCCGGATCGTAAAACCGGAGCAGGTTATCCCGGCACACGTGGAGTTTGTCGANNCAGGCGCATCAGAGGGAGAGGGCCTGGGCAATAAATTCCTCGGTCATATCCGCGAGACGCATGCCATTGCCCAGGTTCTACGTTGTTTTGAAGATGACAATATCACTCATGTCAACGGCACAATAGACCCGCTTGCCGATTTGGACGTGATCAATACGGAACTGTGTCTGGCCGACCTGGAGACCCTGCAGCGGGCTTCACAGAAGGCGGAGAAGGCCGTAAAAACCGGTGATAAACAGGTAATGGAACGCTGCCGGGTATTGGCCGGTCTGACCACACATATCGATACGGGAGCGCCTGCCAGAACACTGTCCTTGGGGCACGCTGAACGCTGCCTGGCGCAGGAGTTAGGCCTGCTGACGGAAAAACCGGTTCTGTATATCGCCAATGTAGAGGAGACCGGCATCGCCACCAACAAATGGCTGGCGCAACTGGCGCGCCGTGCAGCCGCGGACGGCGCCGGGCTCGTTGCCGTATCCGCCGCAATCGAGATGGAAATCAGCGAACTTGACGAACAGGGCAAAAGTGAGTTTTTACGAGACCTGGGCTTGTCGGAGCCCGGCCTGCACCGGTTGATTCGGGCAGGTTATGAGTTGCTTGACCTGCACACGTTTTTCACGATGACACCCCGGGAAGTCCGGGCCTGGACCATCAGGAAAGGAACCGGCGCGCCCCAGGCTGCCGGAGTCATCCACACGGATTTCGAGAAGGGGTTCATTCGCGCCGAAGTCATCGCTTATGACGATTTCATAGAGCACCAGGGCGAGCAGGGCGCAAAGAATGCCGGCAAGTGGCGCCTGGAAGGACGGGAGTATATCGTCAGGGACGGCGACGTGATGTTATTCCGTTTTAACGTCTAACCCCAGCCCACACTGTGTTCCCCGTGCCCTCTGTGGTAAATTAGGAAAAACATCATAATCTACTAAACAGATTAAATGCCTGAATACATTATCGCGCCTTCAATATTGTCTGCGGATATGGCACGGTTGGGCCAGGAAGTGGAGGCTGTCCTGGCGGCCGGCGCCGATTACATCCACGTGGATGTGATGGATAACCACTACGTGCCCAACCTGACCTTCGGTCCGGTGGTTGTCCGCGCCCTGCGGGATTACGGCGTGACCGCGCCGATGGACGTGCACCTGATGATCGAACCGGTGGACCGGATCATCCCCGATTTTGCCGTGGCCGGCGCTGACATCATCACTTTCCACCCGGAGGCAAGCCGTCACGTTGACCGGACCCTGCAACTGATAAGGGATCATGGCTGCCGTTCCGGCCTGGTATTTAATCCGGCAACGCCGCTGGACCATCTCCAACACGTTGTTGATAAGATTGATATGGTATTGATCATGTCCGTCAACCCCGGCTTCGGTGGGCAGAGTTTCATCCCTGCCGTCCTGGATAAGTTGCGTGCGGCGAGGAAAATCATCGACGCCTCCGGTGGGAATATACGCCTTGAGATTGACGGCGGTGTGAAGGTGGAGAATATTGCCGAAATCGCCGCGGCCGGCGCCGATACGTTCGTAGCCGGGTCGGCGATTTTCGGGAGCGATGATTATGCCGGAGTCATCAAGGCGATGAGAACAGCGTTACAGCAAGTTGTTCGTGGCGGCTGATGTAGAGAAACACTTTGTGAGAACCCCATGTTATTGATGATCGACAATTACGACTCCTTCACCTACAACCTGGTTCAGTACTTCGGTGAGCTGGGGCAGGAGGTGAGCGTGTACCGTAATGACCAGATCACCCTGGAGCAGATCCATGAGCTCGAACCGGAGCATATCGTCATCTCGCCCGGCCCCTGCACGCCGAGCGAAGCTGGTATATCGGTTGACGTGATTAATGAGTTCATGGATAAAATTCCCATATTGGGAGTGTGCCTGGGACACCAGAGTATCGGCCAGGCCCTGGGGGGACGCATTGTCCACGCCAACCGTATCATGCACGGCAAGACTTCCGATATTTATCATGAGAATTCGGACGTTTTTACCGGTCTTGAAAGCCCGTTTGTCGCAACCCGTTACCACTCCTTGGTGATCGAGCAGGAATCCTTGCCTGAATCTCTGGAAGTAACCGCCTGGACCAGGGCGGAAACCGGAGATATTGACGAGATCATGGGGGTCAGGCATAAGGATTATCCCGTTTTCGGCGTACAGTTCCATCCCGAGTCGATATTGACCACTTTCGGTCATGATCTGCTCAAAAACTTTCTTCATATCAACTCCCATTGATGAATGTCCAATCCGCACTGAATGAAGTGATCGACGGCGGCGACTTGCCCAATGACGTCATGCGGGCTGTGATGCACGATATGATGTCTGGAAAAATGACCGACGCGCAGATCGGCGGGTTCCTGGTTGCCCTGCGGATGAAAGGTGAGACCATTGACGAAATCAGCGCGGCAGCCGCGGTGATGCGCGAATTTGCCGTAAGAGTACACATTGACGATCCTCACTTGGTGGATATCGTCGGCACTGGGGGCGATGGTGCGCACAGCTTCAATATCTCGACTACTGCATCTTTTGTTATTGCCGCCGCCGGAGGCAAAGTTGCAAAACACAATAATCGCTCCATTTCCGGTCGTTCCGGCAGCGCTGACGTATTGGAACAAGCGGGTGTCAAATTGGGTCTGAAAGCCGGACACGTGGCTGCATGTATTAACCAGCTCGGGATAGGCTATATGTTTGCTCCGGCGCACCATCCGGCGACGAGATATGCAGCGGGACCGCGCCGGGAACTGGCTACCAGGAGCATATTCAACATGCTGGGACCGTTGACAAATCCGGCTTACGTGAAGCGCCAGCTAATCGGCGTCTACCACTCGGACCTGCTGGATGTGTTTGCCCGGGTCATGCAGCGGCTGGGCAGTGAACACTGCATGGTTGTGCGATCGCAAGACGGGCTGGATGAGATAAGCAACTCTGCCGCAACTGACGTGGTCGAACTCAAGGACGGGCGCATCACAAAGTACCAGATCACACCGCAACAGTTCGGTTTCAAACCCGGAGCTCTGTCCGAACTGGTAGTAGACAACATCGGGCAAAGCTACGACATCATGATGACGGTGCTTGAAAACGAACCTGGGCCTGCCCGGGATATCGTATTACTGAATGCCGGCGCCGCCATTTACGTGGCCGATCTGGCGCCGGACATGGAACAGGGGATCGAACTTGCCAGGCAGGCCATTGCTACTGGTGAGGCGAAGAAAAAGTTACGGGACCTCGCGTCGCTCACGAACCAGCTTGCCGGTTGACAGCTTCCGTCGATGACATGCGACGGTGAGTAATTACATTGAATACGACTGACATTCTGGCAACCATTCTGGAATACAAGCAGAAATGGATTGCCGCAAAAAAAGCAGTTGTGCCCCTGGCGCAACTGAAGCAGCAAATCAGGGATGCCACTCCTTCACCGGGGTTTTACCGGTGTATCCGTAGCGCCATAGACAACGGCAGACCCGCGCTCATTGCAGAAATCAAAAAGGCATCGCCAAGCAAAGGCGTCATTCGCGGCGATTTTGACCCTGCAAGCATTGCTGGGGCGTATGCGAGCGCCGGGGCCGCCTGTCTCTCCGTGCTGACCGATGAGAAATTTTTTCAGGGCTCTGACCAGCACTTGCAACAGGCCAAAGCCGTGACCCTCCTGCCGGTGTTACGCAAGGATTTTATCATCGATCCTTACCAGGTCTATGAGGCCAAAGCCATCGGCGCGGATTGCGTACTGCTGATAGTGGCGGCACTGGATGATGTCCGCATGCAGGAACTGGCCGCAACCGCTGCCGATATCGGCCTTGACGTGCTGGTGGAAGTGCACAATCGCGAAGAACTCGAACGGGGACTGTTCCTGCGTACACCCCTGATAGGGATAAACAACCGCAACCTGCATACGTTTGAAACGTCTCTGCAGACGACGTTGGACCTGCTGCCGGACGTTTTCCCGGACCGGACCGTCGTGACGGAAAGCGGCATACACAGCCGTGCGGATATCGAACTCATGCGCAGCCGCGACGTGCATGCTTTTCTGGTTGGGGAGGCGTTGCTCAGAGCTGACGACCCCGGTGCGGCTGTGCGCGCGCTGATCGGTTGAGGCTTACTTGGTTAAACCAAACAAATCATCCAGTTCTTGCCTGGATTGCTCTGCCGAAGAGGCCGTTCCCGTTGCTGCAGCAGGCATATCAAGGTCGAACAAGGCATTCAGGTCTGACGCGGCCGCATCCGCTTCCGAGTGATCGGCGGGTTTCCATGCCTGCGGATTGAGCTCAAGATAATCACAAAAATTCGGTCTGTCTTTGTCTTTGACTGCGTCAGCGATGGGTTCACGGCATTGCTTTGCGACCCGGGGATCATAAAACCGGCACATCTTGCAGACGTGCAGCGCGGCGTCACAGGCTTTGCAATAGGCGCTTCTGGAAAGTGGCATGAGCAGGTCGTCCAGGCCGGCGCCGCACTTCCAGCATTTCAGGTCTTCCGGTTTGTTCTGCATATTACTTTATGAACCTCAGTTGAAGAATAGCAGTCTGATGATGATCAGCGCCAGTACGATATTCAGCACTATTTTTATGACTCTTTCGCCCTTGCTTACCTGCACGTGTGCGCTGAGCCATGCACCTATGGAAGTGCCGATGGCCAGACTGAGACCCAGGATCCAGAATATCTCCACTTGCCAGGCGAATACGATTAAGGCAGCCGTGGTATAGACACTGATAATGAAGGTCTTGTGCATATTCACCCTGATCAGGTCCAGACCGAGTGTCTTGTTCAGGACCGGCATGAACAGGAAGCCAATCCCAATCTGGATGAATCCGCCGTAAAATCCTATAAGGAACATCAGCAGATGGGCCAGCAGCAGGCGTGGTTTTTCCGGTGGCGCCTGGATGGCAGTTTCGTTCTCTTTTTTAACTGCCATGACCAGCATAACGACCAACATGACGACTGCCACCAATCGGTTGAACCAGACTCCTTCGAGTTGAGTTCCCGCATAAGCGCCCACCACCGCACTTGGGAGCGCAGCCAGAGCCAGTGTCAGGCTGAGTTTGAAATCAGAGTATCCTTTTTTGAAAAATGCAATCACCGCCGTGGCCATCTGCGCTATGATCGCAATGCGGTTGGTGCCGTTGGCGACGGGTCCCGGAACGCCCATGAACAGCATGATCGGGATAGTTAACAGCGACCCGCCGCCGGCCATGACGTTCACAAAGCCGACAACGATGCCGACGAGTAAAAGCGCGATGTATTGCCAGATCTCCACTTGATTCACGTGTATATGGGGTCAGGTCGCACAAT
>JAAXHV010000143.1:0-15377 GCA_012270695.1 Gammaproteobacteria bacterium
AGGTGAGAATTCATACTGATGAGTCCATCACGGTAGCTGATAACGGTCGGGGCATTCCGGTAGGCGCCCATGCGGAGGAAGGCGTGTCCGCGGCAGAAGTGATCATGACCACTCTGCATTCAGGAGGAAAGTTTGATGATAATTCCTACAAGGTGTCCGGCGGCTTGCATGGTGTCGGGGTCTCGGTGGTCAATGCTTTGTCCAGTTCGCTGGAATTGACTATCTGCCGGGACGGTCACGAATTCAAACAGGAATACCGGGATGGGAAGCCGCTGGCGCCACTGCAACAGACGATCCCTTCGGATCAGACCGGGACGGAAATCCGTTTCTTGCCCAGCGACAAGGTTTTCACGAATATCGAATTCCACTATGACATCCTGGCAAAGCGCCTGCGCGAACTGTCGTTTCTCAACTCCGGGGTAAAGATAGAACTGCGGGATGAGCGTAGCGGTAAACAGGACCTGTTTGAATATAAAGGGGGAATAGCAGAATTTGTTCAGCATTTAAATCGTAATAAAACGCCCTTGCACGAAACAGTCATATACGTTGACGTTGAACGTGAAGGGGCGGTTATCCAACTTGCCATGCAATGGAATGATTCGTACCAGGAGAACATCTTCTGTTTCACCAACAATATTCCGCAGCGGGATGGCGGCACCCACCTTGCCGGGTTTCGCGGCGCGCTGACGCGCAGTCTGAACACGTATATCGAGCGCACCGGCATGTCAGCAAAAGCGAAAGTGCCGGTAACCGGTGACGACGTGAGGGAAGGGCTGACCGCGGTGCTTTCTATCAAGATAGCCGACCCCAAATTTTCATCACAAACCAAGGACAAGCTGGTTTCCAGTGAGGTGCGGCCGGTGGTGGAATCTTCTGTACTGGAGAAATTGCAGGAGTTTTTGCTTGAGCGGCCTGCTGAGGCAAAGGTGATCTGTGAGAAGATTGTCGACGCCGCCAGGGCGCGGGAAGCAGCACGCAAGGCGCGGGAATTGACGCGCAGGAAAACGGCCCTGGATATAGCCGGACTGCCGGGCAAGCTGGCCGACTGCCAGGAGAAAGATCCGGCGGCATCGGAATTGTTTCTGGTGGAAGGTGATTCAGCGGGCGGCTCAGCGAAGCAGGGCAGGGACCGTCGCTACCAGGCAATCTTACCGTTGAAGGGCAAGATATTGAACGTGGAAAAAGCCCGGTTTGACAAGATGTTGTCTTCGTCGGAAGTCGGGACCCTGATCACTGCCTTGGGATGCGGGATAGGTAAGGATGAGTTTAACGCCAGCAAGCTGCGTTACCACAGGGTGATCATCATGACAGACGCGGACGTTGACGGCTCGCATATACGCACCTTGTTGTTGACCTTCTTTTACAGGCAGATGACAGAACTGCTGGAGCGCGGCCACATCTACATTGCTCAACCACCATTGTTCAAGATAAAGAAGGGAAAAAAAGAGCGCTACCTGAAAGATGAAATGGAGAAGGAGGCATACTTGTTGGAGTTGGCCATGACGGATGCCGTGCTGGAGACGGCGGATGGACAACAGGCCGATGAAGCACAGAAGGAGCAATTGAGTGTGTCGTACCTGAAGATGAAACAGGAAAAAGCAAGACTTTACAAGCGCTACCACCCGGAAGTTATTGATATTATTTGCGATATGCCCAGGCTGACCGTAACCGACTGTGCCGACAGGAGCCGGGTGGAAAGCTGGTTCTTCGAGTTGCGGGACAGGTTGGCGTCCGCAGATTCGGGAACCGCTCAATACCGCGCAGAGGTGTTTGCCGGAGCCGGGAGAAGAGGATACGGCGGCCGGATTGACATTGACGTCCACGGAGTCTCATCCGTCAATATATTCAGCCCCGGGTTCTTCGCCTCTCCTGAGTATAGACGGCTTGTCGCGCCGGAGGAGCAGTTCGGCGACGCCGGCATAACGGTTCAGCGCGGGGAAAAACGGTTTTCCAGCCGGTCGGTCGTACAGGCTGTTGACTGGCTGTTGGCAGAAGCGAGCCATGGCCTGCACATCCAGCGCTACAAAGGCCTGGGAGAGATGAATCCGGAACAACTCTGGGAGACGACCATGAATGCAGCGACGCGCAACCTGTATCAAGTGAACATCGAAGATGCCGTCGCCGCGGACGAGGTCTTCACGACCCTGATGGGAGACCAGGTGGAGCCGCGCAGGGAATTTATCGAAGCCCACGCGCTGACAGTGGAAAACCTCGATACCTGACTAGCCCGCACTTCTCACCAGGTGATGTGATGACAAATCGTCAGGATAGACGATTTGCACGGCCGCAGGCTGCCCGTAGGGTTGCGCCCAAGGATGGGCGCAATGAACGCGCACGATTTTGGCCGCCAGCGAATGCCTGCGACGATGAGCATATCGGGAATGCGGTTGAGGAAGCACGTGCCCGCTGGTGGTCAAGGGCTTGATACCTCAATTAGCTGCGGGTGTCGCGCGGGCCACGCACCAAACCTGCACGTGCTCAACGCCGTGGCGTTTCAGCAGGCGCGCCAGTTCATTGGCGGTCGCGCCGCTGGTCAAGACGTCATCCACTATGGCAATCCTATCATAAGAATTTGATTTTATTAAAGAAAAAGCGTTTTTAACGTTTTTTATCCGGTGTTCTTGACGCAGGTTATACTGCTGAGCAGTGTTCTTGTGTCTCTGCACCAGACGGTCGTCAACAGGCAGGCACAAAGTGTGCGAGATGGCGCTCGCAAGTTCCCTGGCCTGGTTGAAACCCCTGCTGCGCTGGCGCAAGCTATGCAGCGGCATGGGCACGAGGCAATCCGGCGGACCGATACATTCATGCCGGATCCGTTCGATCAATGGTCGGGTCAGGGAACGAACCAAATCCAGCCGGGCCTGGTATTTCAGCTTTTTTATCATCTGGTTCACAGGGTAGCGGTACACACAGCCGGCCAGACAGCAATCAAATGCCGGTGGGTGAGCGAAACAGCGGGGACATGCCGGCGACTCATTTGCCGGGGCGCCACAACCGGGGCAGATTCCGGCGGGGTGCGACGGCAGGTCGGCGAAACAATCCGGGCAGATTTGGCCCGTTGACAGGTCATCAACCGTACCGCAAAGAATACACGAACTGTTGATCAGCATAATGATTGCGGGTTAACCCGGATTTCTCATGTGTGGTTCGCCCTGGTATTGCAAGCATAATCTTTGTGTTGACAAAGTAGACATTGCAGCCATATATACCCAGGTCGCTTGTTGCTGTTGGAAACATGTTTGCTGTGAAGTAGTCAACCTGCCGGCGAGGAAAAGTTGACAAGATTCGATTCGACGATAACATAGTGATCCATGTTTACCAATGCAACAGCCCGGGGTGTTGATCCGTTTCCTGCTCCAAGACATGACTGGAGCCTGGCTGAAATCATAGCACTTTACCGGCAGCCGCTGAATGATTTATTGCACCGGGCGCAGTCGGCCCACCGCCACTGTTTCGACCCCAACGAGATTCAGTTAAGCACCCTGCTCAATATCAAAAGCGGCGGTTGTCCGGAAGACTGTGCCTATTGCCCGCAGAGCGTGCGTTATAAAACCGGTGTGGAAAGCGAAGAGCTGATGTCCTGTGAGCAGGTGCTGGAACAGGCGCAGCGCGCCAAGGCATCGGGAGCAAGCCGGTTTTGCATGGGCGCGGCCTGGCGAAGCCCGAAAGATAAGGATATCGACAAGGTCGCAGAGATGATTGCCGGGGTCAAGCACCTTGGGCTTGAAACCTGCGTTACCCTCGGCATGTTGAGGCCCGGGCAGCCGGAACGCCTGAAGCATGCCGGCCTGGATTACTACAACCATAATCTTGACACGTCGGAGAGCTTCTACGGCAGGATCATCAGTACCAGGACCTACCAGGACCGGCTGGACACGTTACAGCGGGTGCGCGCCGCCGGTATAAATGTTTGCTGTGGCGGGATTATCGGCATGGGAGAGTCCGTTGACGATCGGGCAGCCCTGTTGCAAACGCTGGCCTGCCTGCCCCAACACCCAGAGAGCGTGCCCATCAATACCCTGGTTCGGGTCACAGGCACGCCGCTGGCGGGACAGCAGGAAACGGATCCCATCGAATTGGTAAGAACCGTCGCTACGGCGCGCATCCTGATGCCGCGCGCGTATGTGCGGCTATCCGCGGGTCGTACGGAGATGAGCGATGCGACCCAGGCGCTGTGCTTTTATGCTGGCGCGAATTCCATTTTTTACGGAGAGAAGCTCCTGACTACCGATAACCCGCAATTTTCCAAAGATCAATCCCTGTTCGAACGGCTGGGACTGCGCGCCAGTACGGATATTGCGTCTGGGGAAACGCCGGCTGTACAGAATTTCTGATGCTCGCCCGTGCGCCGGCCGATCCGTTTTCTTTAGCAAAAGGGCTGGACAGAATCAAATCCGCCGGGCTGTTCCGGACAAGACGGACAATCACATCTGCGCAAGGCGCGCGCATCCAGGCCGACGGGCAGCAGTATGACAATTTTTCCAGCAACGACTACCTGGGTCTGGCCAATGACGCCAGACTGGTGGAAGTTGTTCAGGAGGCGGTTTCGGTCTACGGGGTAGGCAGCGGCGCATCACAGTTGATCTGCGGCCGGAGCCGTGCTCACGCACAACTGGAAGAGGCGTTGGCGGCATACACAGGCCGTTCCCGCGCGGTTATTTTTTCAAGTGGTTACCTGGCTAATCTTGCCGTTATTAGCACCTTTGCCACGCGCCGGGAAGATGTCGTTGTGATGGACAGGGAAAACCACGCGTCCCTGGTCGACGGCGCGCTGCTGGCCCGGGCGAGTTTGCGCCGCTATGCGCACAATGACGTGGCGGGACTTGAAGGCCTGTGCTCGGGAAACCGTACCCTGGTGGCCACTGACAGCGTGTTCAGTATGGACGGCAGCATAGCCGCGCTGCCTGACATCGTGTCGGTTTGCGCAAGACGCCGGGCCATGCTCGCAGTGGATGATGCCCATGGTTTCGGTGTCCTGGGGGAAAACGGCGGCGGCGCGCTGGAGCATTTTTCCCTGGATCAGTCCCGGGTTCCCATATTGATGGCTACGTTTGCCAAGGCCTGCGGCGTGATGGGGGCCTTTGTGGCCGGGCCGGATGACGTGATAGAAACCATTATCCAGTCGGGGCGGTCCTATATTTACACCACCGCCATGCCGCCGGCCCTTGCCGCCGCGGCCGGCAAAGCGTTGTCCATAGTCATGCAGGAGGGCTGGCGCCGGGACAAGCTGCACGCGCTGGTGGACAGGTTTGTCCGGGGAGCGAAACAGCTTGAGCTGCCGGTATTGGCGTCAACCACGCCCATTCAGGGATTTCTCGCGGGAAGCGCCACGGCTGCCGTCAAAGGCAGTGATTATGCCCGGGAGCGGGGGATCTGGTTGAATGCTATTCGCGCACCCACCGTACCGAAAAACACCGAACGGCTCAGGATAACGCTGACCGCCGGTCACAGTGATGACCAGGTGGACCGGTTGCTCGAGATGCTGGCGCAACTGAAAAAGCAGTTATGGCCGTAATCGACGCGCCGCAGCGCAGGGATAAAGCCAGGATACGCCGGAATTTTGATGGCGCAGCCGACAACTATGAGCAGGTTGCCGTACTGCAACAGGTTGTAGGGGAACGGCTGTTGGAAAGGCTGGAAGCGATCAAGTTGAAACCGGAGCGCATCCTTGACCTTGGGTCAGGCACCGGCCGTTTATCCAGGCTTTTGTCCGGACGTTATCAAACGGCCCGCATCCTGCAGTTGGATCTGGCCTTTAACATGTTGATAAAATCCAGGGAAAATAACAGGTTCGCAGACCGCCAGCAGCAGCTTTGCGCCGATGCGGAAAACCTGCCTCTTGCCGACAACAGCGTGGAATTCGCATTCTCCAACCTCACGTTTCAATGGGTCTCCGAGCTGGACAAGGCGTTTGCGGAGACCTATCGAACATTGCGGCCGGCCGGATTATTGTTATTTTCCACCTTCGGCCCCGCTTCTCTCATGGAGTTACGAAACAGCTGGGCCGCGGTGGATGACTACGTGCACGTAAATACATTCACGGACATGCACGATGTGGGTGACGCGCTGGTGCGGGCAGGGTTCGCCGAACCGGTGATGGAAACAGAAACGTTTACCCTGGTTTATGACAGCGGCCAAGCGCTGATGCGGGAATTGAAGATGCTGGGCGCGGGCAACGTGAACGCCGGCCGGCGCCGCTCGGTGACCGGCAAAGGCAAACTTCAGGCCATGCTGAGAGAATATGAAAGCAGGTACCGCAAGGACGGGCTGCCGGCTACGTTTGAGGCCGTGTACGGCCATGCCTGGGTGCCGGAGACGAAACAGGGCCGGCCCGAAGTGTTGGAAACAGGCGTACACCGGCTCGCTTTCCGCCCGCGCGGCACAACATAACAGATTGTTTTATATGCATAATTTGTTTATAACCGGTACTGATACAGGAGTCGGCAAGACTTGGGTAACGCTGGGGTTAATGGCCAGGTGGCAGACGGCCGGCCTGGTGGTAAACGGCATGAAGCCGGTCGCCAGCGGCAGTGAACGGCAGCAGGGGCAGTTGAGAAATGCCGATGCCGTGCTGATCCGCAAGCAGTGCAGCAGGACGCTTTCCTATCAACAGGTGAACCCCTACGCATTCGCACAGCCGATCGCTCCCCACGTTGCGGCGAACAAGGAACAGGTTGTTGTGGATCTCGAAACGCTGACCGCGGCGTATCGCGGCCTGGCAAGCACGGCAGACCGGGTCGTCGTGGAAGGGATCGGCGGTTGGCGGGTGCCGCTGACAGACGGGATACAAACCGAAGACCTGGTACGGCGTCTGAATCTGGCCGTTGTCATGGTAGTCGGCCTGCGTCTCGGTTGTATCAACCATGCGTTGCTTACGGCAGAATCCATTGTTGCGGCCGAAGTGCCCTTCGCCGGGTGGCTGGGGAACGGCATTTGCAGGGATTATGCGGAAAAACAGGCCACGCTGTATTACCTGCGCCAGCAAATTCCTGCTCCTTTTCTGGGAAATATTCCCTGGCTCCGTCAGCTTAATCTTGCGGCAATCGGCGCAACGATTCATACTGACAGGTTGCTGTGATTGATCAGTCCTGCCTCCCTGATTATTCTGTAGCAGCCTTAAAACAGCCGCTCTCGCCAAAGAATGGGCGCCGTGATAATATTAACGGGTTGACATTGGCGGATATAAGGGCATGATTCATGAATTAAAAGCCGCGCCGGATCAGCGGCGCACTTTTGTAATTGCGCCTAACCAGTCGATGTCGTGGAAGGAATTACTGTCGGTATATTGCGGTATTGCGGCAGTTACCTTGGCTATTGGCTGTTACTTCTGGGTCCAGGGCCTGACCCTGGTGTTGCCGTTCTCCGGCGTGGAGTTGCTGGCACTGGGCGCAGCACTCTATATAACCGCCTGGCGTGGTGGCACGCGGGAGGTTATCACGATTACCGATGATTCCGTATACGTGGAAACGGGCCGGAGCCGGCCGGAGCAACGCCATGACTTGCAGAGATACTGGACTAAAGTGGTGTTGCGGCGCCCTTGGGTTGCCTGGTATCCGAGCAAGCTGTTGTTATGTTCCCATGGCAGGGAAATCGAGGTGGGCCGATTTCTCAATGAAGAGGAACGCAGAGGGTTGGCAAAGATTTTAAAATCTGCAATTAATCAATATGCTTGAATGGTGTGGAGCATAGCAAGATAAAAATGACGCTGAGGAAGACAGCATGTCTGTGAGAAACGTGAAATTTTTTTTGGGAGCGATTATTTCCCTGCTGGTATTGGCAATACAGCCGGCCTGGGCGGAATACGGCCTGAACCTGCCGGAGGGCGTGACTCCGCTCAGCCGGAATATATACGACCTGCACATGACGATATTCTATATCTGTTGTGCGATAGCCGCGCTGGTTTTCGGGGTCATGTTCTGGTCCATTTTTCACCACAGGAAATCCCGGGGCGTACAGGCGGCGCAGTTTCACCACCACACCACGGTCGAGATAATCTGGACCGCCATCCCGATGCTCATCCTCATCCTTATGGCCATTCCCGCCACCAAGTCCCTGATAATGATTGAGTCCACTGGAGATTCCGACCTGTCCATCAAGATAACCGGCCATCAGTGGCGCTGGCATTATCAGTATATTGAAGAGGATTTCGGTTTTTTCAGTTCGCTGGCGCCGGAAAGCAATGCGGCCAGACAGCTTAAGTCCGGCATTGACCCCAACGGGATAGAAAACTACCTGTTGGAGGTCGATAATCCGGTCGTCGTGCCGGTCGGACAGAAAATCCGCTTTATGACCACGGCCGCGGACGTGATCCACTCCTGGTGGGTCCCGGCCCTGGGCTGGAAGCGCGATTCCATTCCCGGGTTCATCAATGAATCCTGGGCAATCATCGAAGAGGAAGGCACTTACCGGGGACAATGCGCGGAGTTGTGCGGGCGCGACCACGCGTTCATGCCGATTGTCCTGAAGGCCGTCAGTGAAGATGAGTATTATGAGTGGGCGGAGAATATGATAGTGGCGGCAATCGATGCTGAAGCCGGCGCCGATCGCGAGTGGGCCATGGAGGAGTTAATGGAGCGCGGCGAGCAGGTTTACAGCACGTTTTGTGTTGCCTGCCACCAGGTCAACGGGCAGGGCATCCCCGGCGCCTTCAAACCCCTGGTCGGCAGTCCTGTCACCACGGGGCCGGTGGAAGGCCATATCAATACTGTAATGAACGGGGTGGCCGGCACCGCCATGGCGCCGTTCGGCATGCAATTGAATGATGTTGATATCGCTGCGGTGATCACCTACGAGCGTAATTCCTGGGGCAATGCCTCCGGGGAGGCGGTGCAGCCGGCAACGATTACCGCCAGCCGCTGACGTATTGCGGAACCAAGAACAGAGTATATGAGGGTAACAGCATGAGCTACGTTGCAACACATGAACATCACCATGATGATCACGATCACAAGCCGACCGGCCTGGGACGCTGGCTTTTTTCAACCAACCATAAAGATATCGGCACCATGTACCTGGTGTTTGCCCTGATCATGTTCTTTGTGGGCGGCGCCATGGCCATGGTGGTGCGCGCGGAGTTGTTCCAGCCGGGCTTGCAGTACGTAGACCCGGAGTTTTTTAACGCCATGACCACCATGCACGCGCTGGTCATGATATTCGGCGTGATCATGCCCGCCGGCGTAGGGCTTGCAAACTGGATGGTACCCATGATGATCGGCGCGCCGGACATGGCGCTGCCGCGTATGAACAATATGAGTTTCTGGATCCTGCCCTTCGCCTTTATCATGTTGCTGGCAACTTTCTTCATGGAGGGTGGCGCGCCGGCCGCCGGCTGGACCATGTATCCGCCCCTCGTAACCCAAATGGGGGAAGGCTTCCCGTTCCTGATTTTTACCGTGCATTTTCTGGGTGTCTCTTCCATCATGGGCGCCATCAACATCATTGCCACCGTATTCAACATGCGCGCCCCGGGCATAGGCTTTATGCAATTGCCGTTGTTCGTGTGGGCCTGGATCATTACCGCGTTCCTGCTCATCGCGGCGATGCCGGTACTGGCCGGCGCGGTGACCATGTTGTTGACGGACAAGTATTTCGGCACCAGCTTCTTCATTGCGGCCGGCGGCGGCGACCCGATCATGTTCCAGCACATTTTCTGGTTCTTCGGCCACCCGGAGGTTTATATCCTGATCCTGCCTGCGTTCGGCATCGTATCGCAGATCATTCCGACCTTTTCCCGCAAACCCCTGTTCGGTTACAAGTCCATGGTGTACGCCACCGCGGGCATTGCCTTTCTGTCGTTTTTCGTCTGGGCGCACCACATGTTTACGGTGGGCATGCCTCTGGCCGGCGAGCTGTTTTTCATGTATGCGACCATGTCCATCGCGGTGCCGACCGGGGTAAAGGTGTTCAACTGGGTTGCTACCATGTGGCGCGGCGCGATGACCTTTGAAACCCCCATGCTGTTCGCCCTGGCCTTCGTCTTCCTGTTTTCCATCGGCGGGTTTTCCGGACTGATGCTGGGAATCACCCCCGCGGACTTCCAGTACCACGACACCTATTTTGTCGTTGCCCATTTTCACTATGTGCTAGTCACCGGCGCCATCTTTGCCCTGATGGCGGGCGCTTATTTCTGGATACCTAAATGGACCGGCCACATGTATGATGAACGGCTGGGGCAAATCCATTTCTGGATTTCGGTCATCTCGGTCAACGTGCTGTTTTTCCCGCAGCACTTCCTGGGCTTGGCGGGCATGCCGCGGCGTATCCCGGATTACAGCGTGCAATTTACCGAGTGGAATATGATTTCCAGCGTCGGCGGGTTTGTTTTCGGGATCAGCCAGTTGCTGTTTGTCTGGATTGTCATCAAGTGTATCCGCGAGGGTAAAAAGTCGGGCGAGCAGGTTTGGGAAGGCGCGCGCGGCCTGGAGTGGACCCTGCCGTCCCCGCCGCCGTTCCACACGTTTACCATCCCACCCAAAGTGGGTGCGATGGCCATACATTCATGACGGCCGCACGTGGACAGGGAACCTGACAGCAATGACCCCGACCTCCTTGCCCGCCGACGCAAGGCCAATGTTCGCCTTGCCCTGTTCCTGGCCCTGGTCGCGGCAGCCGTTTATTTCGGCTTCATACTGAGCCATTTATAGCGCCATGTCCGACAAAAACGTTAAGAAAACCGTGTACAAACTGCTTCTCGTTACGGCCGGGATGTTTGCCTTCGGCTATGCGTTGGTGCCGCTCTACCGGGTTTATTGTGACCTTACCGGGCGCGGCAGCAACCGCGCGGTGAGCGAAACCGTTGCCGGAATGAGCGAGGTTGATGACAGCCGTCTGGTGACGGTGGTCTTCGATACCAATACCAGGGATATTCCCTGGACGTTCAAGGCTGAACGGCACAAGACAAAGGTCCGTCCGGGAGAATTGTCCGAAGCGGTGTTTACGGTTGAAAACCGCTCCGCACGTACGGTAACGGGCCGCGCGATTCCCAGCGTCTCGCCGGTACAGGCAGGCGTGTATCTCAGCAAGATGGATTGTTTCTGCTTTTCCGAACAGGTCCTGGCCCCCGGGGAAAGCAGGGAGATGCAGGTAAGGTTCCTGGTCGACGCCGATTTGCCGGAACGGTTTTCATCAATGACGCTGTCGTATACCTTTTTTGACGTCGGGGACAGGGCAGCGAGCGGCACACAAGCGGCGGAAAAAGCCGAGTCCTGATAATAAATGACGGTGAACTAATCTCGAGGAACACACATGTCAGATCCACAAGACACCTATTTTATCCCTGAACCCAGCAAATGGCCGGTATTGTTTTCCCTGGCCCTGTTTATCGCTTTTTGCGGCACCGCATTCATGTTTAACCAGTACCTCGCTACCGGTCAGATGCCGGGTTTCGGTTCGCACCTGTTGCTGCTGGGATTTGTCGCCGTTTTCTACATGTTTTTCGTCTGGTTCAGGGATGTGATAGATGAAAGCCTGAGCGGGGTTTACAACAAACAGGTGGATATCAGTTTCCGCTGGGGGATGGCCTGGTTCATTTTTTCGGAAGTGATGTTTTTTGCCGCGTTTTTCGGTGCCTTGTTCTATGCGCGGGTTTACTCCGTGCCCTGGCTGGGGGGAGAAGGAGCCGGCGCCGCCACCAACGAATTTCTCTGGCCGGCCTTTGAAAATGTATGGCCGCTGTTGACGACTCCGGACATGACGGTGGATGGACTGACCAGTAAATTCACTGAAATCAAGGAGGTTATCCCGGCCTTCGACATCCCCGCGATCAATACCGTCATCCTGCTGTCCAGCGGCGCGACCGTGACATTTGCCCACTGGGCCCTGAAAAAGAACCAGCGCGCAGGACTGTGCTGGTGGTTGTTCGCCACTGTGTTCCTGGGGTTCCTCTTTGTAATTTTACAGGCCGGCGAGTACGTTCACGCCTACCATGACCTGGGACTGACCTTGAATTCCGGCATCTACGGGTCGACGTTTTTCCTGCTGACCGGCTTCCATGGATTCCACGTAACCATGGGCGCAACCATGCTGACGGTTATCCTGCTGCGGTCCATGAGGGGGCATTTCACTAAGGAGAACCACTTTGCATTCGAGGCGGTTGCCTGGTACTGGCACTTCGTCGACGTGGTCTGGCTTGGCCTGTTCATTTTTGTTTACTGGTTGTAAAGACAGCACCTGCCATCGGGCCATCAGGAAAAGGCCGCGGCCGAACAGGACGCGCTGCGCCGATGACAGGCGACGATGAGATATGCGGGTTAAGGAAGACTGCCGGGCGGGGCCGACGGGTTAATGCCGTGGGGCTTGATCAGGCCGGCCGCGAAACCGATGAACAGCAGGATAAACAGGGCGATGGACAGGGCGATCCTGAGCGTAAGAGATTTTACGGTACGGTCACTTTTGCCCTTGTCCCGGATGAGGAAAATCAGGCCTGAAGCCAGGGAGATCAGGATGGCAGCCAATAGCAATACGATGGCTATTTTGAATATTGCCGGACCGCTCATGTTCGTTCACTCGTGGTTGATCAGCGCCAGTATATCCTGTTTTCAGGGTTTGCGGCCGTTGTATTTCTGGCCAGTCCGCAGTTCTCACCAGGTGATGCGATGACAAATCGTCAGAGCAGACGGGTTGCACGGCATAAGCCGTCCGAAAGATTGCGCCGGATTTTGATGCGCTCCGTCCTTGGAGCGCCCCCCGTATCCATTGAGAAATGCCGGTCAGGTTGATGCGCCTGCATTTCAATCCGGGGCTATGGCCGAGCCTGGCCGCCGCCGCATTGTTCCTGTTGTTCATCAGGCTGGGATTCTGGCAACTGGATCGGGCAGAGGAGAAGCAGGCACTGCAGACCAGCTACCACGACCATATCAACGCTGAGCCCGTTAACCTGGTAGAGGCTGTCCGGCTACGGGACCAGGCACAGCAGATGCACTGGAGAAGATGCATACTGACGGGAAGCTATGACCCGCAGGCGACCTACCTGCTGGATAATCAGGTATTACGCGGCGTGGTGGGTTATCAGGTGTTCTCCCGCTTTGTACTGGAAGACGGCACTTCCGTACTGGTCGACCGCGGCTGGACGGCGGCCCCGGGGAGCAGGAGCGAAGCGCCGCAAATTAACACCACGGCCGCGCCTGTGACCTTGACGGGCGTTGCCAAACCTGTGCCGGTCGGCGGTATAAAGCTGGCGGACGATATTACTGAAAAAATGGGCAACAACCTGGTCCGTGTCCAACGTGTCGAGCTGGCGCAGATCGCCGCAGAAACCAACCGGACGCTGCTTCCCTATGTGGTGCGCCTGGACCCCGCGGCGCCGGGCGCGCTGACCTGGAACGGCGCTGAGCCCGGTTTCGGCAGGGAGAGGCACCTGGGTTACGCCTATCAGTGGTTTGCCTTGGCAGCCACCTTGCTGGTCATTTACCTTGTAGTGAATACGAAAAAACGGGCGGCATAGTGCAGAATGTATGTTAACTCATTGACAGCAAACAACTATCCGATGGCAGACAGCGACTTGGTGAGAAATGCGGACTAGGCAGCAAGCGATATTGATATTGTTACTCGCGGTTTTTGCGCTGCCGCCGCTGCTGTCATGGGTCCTGTTCAATTTCACGGACCTGGGCCGAGAATCGGGCTCCGGCGAGCATGGCACACTGGTCGTCCCGCCCAGGCCCGTACCTGACTGGACATTGGCCGGCATGCCGGATGAAACCGCAACAGAAAAACGCTTACGCGGCAAGTGGACACTGCTCTACCTGCTGGACGGAAAATGCCAGCAAGCCTGTCTCAGAAACCTGTACAAGATGCGCCAGTTACGGCTGGCCACAGGCAAATACGCCCAGCGCGTACAGCGTGTCGTGTTGGTTGCCGGCAATAACCGGCGCGCGCTGACGGAGGAGCAGTTGCAGGACTATCCCGGCCAACTGGTTTTGTTTCCGCAGAACATCGACGCTGACGTTCTGCAGTCCCTGTTCAAACTCACCACTGACGACAGCCCATTTCTCCAGGGGCGCCTGTACCTGGTTGATCCGCAGGGCAACATCATGATGAGCTATGCCGCGAACACCGAACCGGGCGGCATCATCAAGGATTTAAAGCGCTTACTGAAGTATTCCCGAAGCGGATGAGTTACGCTGCCCGTTGCTTCCTGCCGCTCTCGATAATCTGTTTCCTGCTGGCTTTTTGCGTGGTTGGCCTGGGCGCGTACGTACGCCTGTCCGATGCCGGCCTGGGTTGCCCCGACTGGCCCGGTTGTTACGGTGAGCTGTTTGTCACGGAGGAAACACAGGCCATTGCCGCACAGCAAGCGCCGGAGACGCGGCCGTTTAACAGGAGTAAAGCCGTGAAGGAAATGGTGCACCGGTATGCAGCCGGGATATTGGGCATTCTGGTTTTGCTGTTGACCATGCTCTCCTGGCGCCTCGGCAATAGGGAAAGGATCAGCTGCAGTTTTCTCCTTGGCCTGGTTGCAGTGCAGTCCTTGCTGGGGATGTGGACCGTGACCGAGCTGCTCAAACCGCTCATCGTCGCCGCCCACCTGCTGGGGGGAATGCTGATATTGGGCCTGCTCTACTGGATCATACTCGGGCAATTTCCACGTAAAACCCGCGGCTCCGGGAAACTACCCCGGGTAGACAGGTTAGCGCTGGTGGGGTTGGCCGTTCTCGCCGTGCAGATATTCTCAGGCGCCTGGACCAGCGCCAATTATGCCGCGCTGGCGTGTCCGGAGTTTCCCGTCTGCCGGGACGGGTTGTGGTGGCCGGAGACGGATTTCAAGGAGGCATTTGCCCTCTGGCGTGAAGGCCGTGTCGATTATGAGGGGGGGATACTCGATGCGCCGGCGCGCACGGCGATACACCTGACCCACCGGCTGGGTGCAGCGCTGACTTTTGTTTTTATACTGTACGTGGCGCTCTGCGCTTTTGGCCGGAGAGAACCGGCAATGCGTCTGAACGCGGTTGTCCTGCTATGTATCCTGTGCTTACAGGCGTCCCTCGGCATCGCCAACGTACTGCTGCGCTTGCCCCTGCCCGTTGCCGTGGCGCACAATACCGTTGCCGCGCTGCTGCTGTTATCATTGTTGACTTTATACCGGCAGGCACGGCTCTAGCGGAATTGAGACTGCCTCTCCTCAGGTTTCATAAAGTATGGAAGCTCTGATCAAGTCCATCCAGGACTTGTCAGAGCAGGCAAAACAAAAATGCGATTTTTGTTTTGCTTCCAAAATCAATGATATATGTCATTGATTTTGACGGTACATCCCTGTACCGTAGGAACCTCTGACTTAATCAGAGGTTCCTTAAGAATATGGCTGTGACGGTTTCTACCTGGCAAGACTACATCGCATTATGCAAACCGAAAATAGTCTGTTTGATCGTTTTTACCGCGCTGGT
>JAAXHV010000143.1:15476-29333 GCA_012270695.1 Gammaproteobacteria bacterium
GTTGTCGACCGGAAAACTGACGCGCTTATGGCGCGTACGCAGAAACGCCCGTTACCCAAAGGCAACCTTTCTACGCGGGGAGCGACCATTTTTGCGGCTGTTCTCTGCGTCATCTCCATGGTGGTTCTTGCTCTGTGCGTTAACGCATTGACAGCGCTCCTGACTTTTATCTCGCTGATTGGTTACGGCGTGATCTACTCCATGTTCCTGAAGCGCGCCACTCCGCAAAATATCGTGATAGGTGGCGCCGCGGGCGCGGCGCCGCCGGTGCTTGGCTGGACTGCGGTAAGCAACAGCCTGGACCCCCATGCACTGCTGCTGTTTCTGATCATTTTTGCCTGGACGCCGCCCCATTTCTGGGCGCTGGCCATTGCCAGACGCAAGGACTACGAGAATGCAGACATCCCCATGCTGCCGGTAACCCACGGGCTTGAATTCACTCGGCTGCACATATTGTTATACACGCTGCTGCTGTTTATTGTCACCTTGCTGCCCTATCTGACAGGGATGAGCGGCATCACCTATTTGTTCGGCGCGCTGACCTTGGGTGGCGGATTTCTCTACTTTACCGTCAAACTGCTGAAAACCGCGGAAGAGGCAACGGCCATGCGCACCTTCAGCTACTCCATCTGGTATTTAATAGGGCTCTTTGCAGTCTTGCTTGCCGACCACTATATTCCTGCGCTGACGCATCTGGTCCTGTAGATATGGGTAGCCCAAGAGCAAGCGTCGCTAATCGGCAAAGGCAACGCGCATTTTTTTCATTGCATTCGACTCAAGTTGCCGGATACGTTCCGCGGATACGCCGTATTCCTCCGCCAGGGCGTGCAATGTGGTCTTATTTTCATTTAACCAGCGGCGCCGGATGATTTCCCGACTGCGTTCATCCAGAGACAGCAATGCCGAGGACAGATTTTGCCGGTTGGCCTGATCAATCTGCTCCATCGACACTTGTTCTTCCGGCGATGTGCGGCCGTCTTCAAGATACCCGGCCGGGCTGAAACGCTCGGTTTCCGGGTCATCTTCGACGGGGCCGTCATAAGATGCGTCGAACACGCTTAACCGTTTCTCCATTTCCATCACGTCAGCAGCGCTGACTCCCAAATCCCGGGCAACCGCATCCACTTCGTCCTGATTCATCCAGCCCAGCCGTTTTTTGCTGGATCGCAGGTTAAAGAACAGTTTGCGCTGCGCCTTGGTCGTCGCAACTTTGACAATACGCCAGTTGCGCAGGATGAATTCGTGGATTTCTGCACGAATCCAGTGAACCGCGAAGGAAACCAGACGCACGCCCATTTCCGGGTCAAAGCGTTTCACCGCTTTCATCAAACCGATGTTTCCTTCCTGGATCAGGTCTGACTGAGGCAGCCCGTAGCCGTGGTAGCCACGCGCGACCCGGACAACAAAGCGAAGATGGGACATAACCAGTTGCCGTGCCGCATCGAGGTCGTGTCCGTCACGCAGGCGGCGGGCCAGGGACTGTTCTTGTTCTGCGCTGATCATGGGGATCTCGTTCACCGCATGGATATACGCTTCGATAGAACCGGCAGGCAAGGCCGGGTGCAAGGCCACAATGTTGTTCATAAGACTAGCTCCACAGGGACAATACCTTATTTTAGCACTCTTCTTATTAGAGTGCTAATAATTTTTTAAGTTCCTGGCTGGCATCGGCAGCAAGCATCGGCAGCAGGCATCGGCAGCAGGCAGCGATCTGAGAAGTGCGGGCCTGTTAATGTCGGCCTTCCGGGGAGTGTGGTTATAGGGGGTCGATCGCGCGCAGGTGGCGTTTTACCGACAGCCAGGAACCGACCAGTCCCAGCCCGGCCCCGATAAGTATCAGCCCGAGTACTTCCCTGGCGCTCAGGGTCACCGGAAAAAACCGGCTGCCGTATAAATCCGCCAACCTGGCGACCGGGTCCTGTAACAGCAACATGGAGACCTCAAGCATCAGCCAGGCGAGCAGGCTGCCGGCAGCGCCGTGCAGCATGCCCGAGTAAAGAAAGGGTCGGGTAATGAACCCATCGGTGGCGCCGAATAATTTATGTATTTCAATTTCATGGCGGCGATTATATACAGCCATCCGGATAGTATTGCCGACAACGAGGATCACGGCGCCAGCGAACAAGGCCGCGACGATTAACACCGCGCGCTGGAATACCTCGATAATCTGGTGTAACCGTTGTGCCCATTGCCAGTCGAACTGGCCGGATTCCACCTCTGGCAGGGAGCGCAGCGTTGCCAGCAGGTGCATATTGTCCGACGCCGCGATGGCTTTGGCCCGCGGCTGGACTATCAGTACGAAAGGCAGGGGATTTTGATCGAGGGCTTCCAATGCCTCGGCAAATCCGGAGTTCTCCTTATACTCGGTCAGCGCGCTCTCAGGACTGATCATTTCCACCCCGTCAATGTCCGCGCGCGCCTGCAGACTGCCTGCCAGTTCCAGCGCGCGTTGCTCATCGACATCCGGGGACAGAAACAGGGATATGTGAGAGGCGGCATCGAAGTGTGATGTGATCCGCTGCGCGTTTTCAAGAAGAGAATAAAATCCGGCCGGCAGCGCCAGGGAAATGCCGATAACGGAAATGCTTAACAGCGCGCCCCCCGGATTTTTATATAGTTGTCCGAGACTGAGAAAAAAAGCCCGGGCGTGTTGCAGCAACCAGTGATTAACGCGCCTGGAGAACGTGGCTGCCGGTTTATTTCTGTCGGGGGTTTTTTTCATTCAACCCGCATCAGGGACCAGGCAGCCGTCTTGCAGAGTAATGGTTTTTTTATTCATTTTTTTTATCGTAGCAACATCATGGCTTGCGATCAGCACGGTGACGCCGACCCGGTTGAACAATTCGAACAACTTCATCGTTTCCCAGGACAGGACCGGGTCCAGGTTCCCGGTAGGCTCATCACCCAGCAGCAAGGCCGGCCGATGAACCACGGCCCGGGCGATACCCACGCGCTGTTGTTCTCCGCTGGACAGCGCAGCCGGCAAAACCTTTTCTTTTGCCAGCAGGCCGACCTTGTCCAGGACGGCATGGGTACGTTTTTTTATATCCTGGTAGCGGTAACCGGCTATAGTCAGCGGCAGGGCCACGTTGTCAAACACGGTGTGTTCGTTCAACAACCGGTGTTCCTGGAACATGAAACCGATATTGCGCCGGTAAAGCGGAATACGCCTGCCCGAGAGACGCGCCAGGTTTTGTCCGTTGACGATGAGTTGACCGCGGGAATGCCGCTCTGCCAGCGCGATCAGGCGTAACAGAGTCGTTTTTCCAGCGCCGGAATGGCCGGTCAGGTAGACCATTTCGCCCTTCTCTACATACAGGTTGATGTTTTTTAAGACGTCCTTGCCGCCGGGGTAGCGCATGAATACATCGGTAAACCGGATCATGAGCGTATATCCAGCAAGGCGCGGACGAACTGATCGGCATTGAAGGGCTGAAGATCATCGACGGTTTCCCCGGTCCCGATATAACGGATGGGTAATGAAAGTTGTCGTGCCAGCGCAAACGCCATCCCCCCTTTTGCGGTGCCGTCGAGTTTGGTCAATGCCACACCGGTTACCTGAACGATCTGTTGAAACCGTTGTGCCTGTACGATGGCATTCATACCAGTGCCGGCGTCAACAACCAACAAGGTTTCAACCACTATCTGCGCATCAAATTTATGCACGGTGCGATGGATTTTTTTCAGCTCTTCCATCAGGTTATCCTTGTTATGTAAACGTCCGGCGGTGTCGGCAATGACGATATCCGTTCTCCGGGCGACGGCTGCCTGCAATGCGTTGTATAACACTGCGGCGGCATCTGCGCCCGGCCGTTGGGCTACCACCGGCGCATTGACCCGGGCGCCCCAGTATTGAATCTGTTCAATGGCGGCAGCCCTGAAAGTATCACCGGCCGCAAGCAACACCGAGTGTCCGTCCTGTTGCAGAAGATGGGCCAGTTTTCCTATAGTTGTGGTTTTCCCGACGCCGTTTACGCCGACGACCAGGATGACGAAAGGTTTTGTTTCGGGCACTGTCAAGGGTTGCTCGGACCGGGTAAGGGCGGCCACCATGCTTTCGTGCAAAACGGACAATACATCAGGCTGCCGGGTCGAGTGCGGTTGCAGGGCTTTCTTGAGGTCGGACAGGATACCGGCTGTGGTTTCGACGCCGATATCCGCGCTGATTAACTGCATTTCGAGTTCCTCAAGCAGCGTTTCGTCAAGGGCTGGTTTCCCCTTGATCAATCCTGATTTTCCGTATAGCAAACGGTCGCGGGTTTTCTCCAGGCCGTTTGCCAGGCGCTGAAATAATGTTCCTCCTGAAATATGCGCAGTTGCGGCTTTCATAGACGTTTAGGCGTTACAGGACATAGCTGTAAACCTGTCACCGGAACGGATTTCACGGAACACTGGTCAGCCAGCCCATAATTGATTAATCGCATCGCCTGTAGTTGGAATACCGTATATCTGACAGAGGCAGGGTAACATGGTAATGTGACAGTTTTACAGTGATGAGTCTTCATGGGGGCGAAATGATAACACATGCAGGGCGGTCGCCGTGCTCGCGCCGGCGTGTCCCTGGTAGTTGTGGCGGGGACCGGGTGAGAAATGCGGGTTAGAAAATTTCTTTGCTGGTCGGGATTGATTGCCGCGCTGGCCAGCGCGCCGTTAACGCTGGCGCAAGTACATGAATATAATCTTGAAAATGGCCTGAAACTGCTGGTAAAAGAGGATCGGCGGGCGCCGGTGGTGGTGTCCCAGATCTGGTATCGGATCGGGTCAAGCTATGAGCATGACGGCATCACCGGCATCTCCCATGTGCTGGAACACATGATGTTTCAGGGAACGGAAAAATATCCCGATGGGGAGTTCTCAAGGCTCATCGCGGAAAACGGCGGCAGTGAAAATGCATTTACCGGAAAGGATTACACGGCGTACTTTCAAATGCTGGAAAAATCCCGGCTTGAAGTCAGCCTCAGGCTGGAAGCCGACCGGATGCGCAACCTGCTGTTATCTGAGGAAGAATTCAAGAAAGAAATCGAGGTGGTGAAGGAAGAACGGCGCCTGCGCACTGATGACAATCCGGTCGCATACCTGTATGAGGCCGCGCTTGCCACGGCATTTCAAACCGCGCCCTACCGCCACCCCATAATAGGCTGGATGGCGGACATCGACGCCATGCGGATTGACGATCTGAGAGTCTGGTATGGGCGTTGGTATGCTCCGAATAATGCCACCCTGGTCGTGGCGGGCGACGTCGAGCATGAAGCGGTTTACAGGCTGACGCAAAAATATTTCGGCCCGCTCAAGGCGGCCGCACTGCTGCCGCCGCGAGGACTGCCGGAAGTAACCCAGCAAGGCCCGAAACGCATCACGGTAAAACGCGCCGCGGAATTGCCGCACCTGCTCATGGCGTATAAAACCCCGGTATTGAAGACCGTGTCCGCGCTGCCGGCAGCCTGGGAACCGTATGCGCTGGAAGTCCTGGCCGGCGTTTTGGACGGCGGCAACAGCGCACGGCTGGAAACGCACCTGATACGCGGCCAGGAAGTGGCGGCCAGTGTCAGCGTTTCCTATGACCTTGCCAGGAGGCTGGACGGCCTGTTTATCATACAGGCGGTGCCGGCGCGGGACCGGACTGTCGGCGAGGTGGAGCAGGCCATCAGGGCGCAACTGGATAACGTAAAAACCGGGGAAATCACTGAGCAGGAGTTGGCGCGGGTGAAGGCGCAGGTTGTGTCGAGTGACGTCTACGAGCGGGACTCGATGTTTTACCAGGCCATGATCCTGGGAATTTTTGAAACAGTAGGTTTGCCGTGGCGTCTGGTTGATGAGTATGTGCCGCGCATCCAGGCTGTCAGCGTTGAGCAGGTGAAACATGTCGCCAACAAATATTTCAGGAATGACGGGTTGACGGTTGCCGTGCTTGAACCCCAGCCCAAGCAAGCGGCGGAAGATGCGCAACCGCAGGCAGGTAGTGATCAGGGTGCGGGTTGATAAGCGTATGAGGACGAGGGAGCTGACGAAGCCATCCGTGTTGCCGCGCTGGCCGGGGCGCGACTTTATCCTGGCCGTTGTCCCGGTGTTGCTGCTGTTTGGCGCGCAAGTCGCCTGGCCGACACCGACTGTGGCGCATTGGCAGACCGAAGCGGGAAGTCGCGTCTTTTTTGTTGAATCCCGCGAATTACCGATGGTCGATATCCGGTTGCTGTTCGATGCGGGCACTGTACGGGAAGCGGCCGGCAAGAACGGCCTGGCAGTCCTGGTCAACAGCCTGCTGGATGAGGGCGCCGGCGGGCTGGACGCCACCGGGATCAGCTTCGAATTCGAGCGTCTGGGCGCGCGTTACAGCGCCGGTTCGGGCTATGATTATGCATCCGTAAGCTTGCGGTCATTGTCGGATCCGGCGTTGCTGGAGCCTGCCGTACTTAATTTACGCCGGGTAATCACCGATCCTGCCTTTCCCGGGAAGGCGGTCGACAGGCAGAAACAACGATTGCTGCTCGGTATCCGGCGTAAACAACAGCTGCCGGCAGAAATCGCCCGGGATGCCTACCTGGCCGCGCTGTACCAGGACCACCCTTACGCGCTTCCCAGCGACGGCACGGAGGAAAGCATCGGGGCTTTAAGCCGGCAGGATATAGTGGACTTCCATCGTGACTTTTACGGCGCGGGCAATGCGCGGCTGGTGATCGTCGGAGATGTAGGCAAACAGCAGGCCATGGAACTGGCTGAGGAGTTGACTGGGGAATTGCCGCATGGACGGGCACTGGAACCGTTTCCGGTCGTGGCGTTGGTGGAGCAGGAACAGGAGATACGTATACAGCATCCTTCATCCCAGGTACATATCCTGCTCGGCCAGCCCGGCATCAGGCGCGGCGACCCTGATTATTTTCCGTTGTACGTGGGCAACCATATACTGGGAGGTGGCGGGTTTGTCTCTCGGCTTTATAAGGAAATCCGGGAAAAACGCGGCCTGTCATACGGCGCCTACAGTTATTTTTCTCCACGCCGGGAGCTTGGACCGTTCACCGCCAGTTTGCAAACCCGGGGCGGCCAGCAGGAACAGGCCTTGCAGATAATGCGGGATACAATCCGCGCCTTTATCGACCAGGGTCCGACGCCGGAAGAGCTGGAAGCGGCGCAAAACAATATCAGCGGCGGCTTTCCCCTGCGCCTGGACAGCAACAGCAAGATACTCGGTTATATCGCCATGATAGGTTTTTATGGCCTGCCCCTGGATTACCTGGACACGTTTGTCGATGAAGTGAACGCAGTGACGGTTGAACAGGTAAGGGATGCATTCAAGCGTCGCCTGCAGCCGGAGCGGTTCGTTACCGTCATGGTCGGGCCGACACAGTCCGGCGTCGCTGTCGAGGCAAACTGAATATCGCACCCTGTGTCTAGCCCGGATTTCTCACCAGGTCGCTAGTTGCTATCGGAAACATGTTTGCTGTGAAAGTGCCGAAGCTGAAAGACGAGCGACGATCAGGTATGCGGGCAGCAGGGAAAGTCAGGATTATTGGCGGAGAGTGGCGCGGCAGGAGGTTGGCGGTCGCGGACAAGCCGGGTTTGCGTCCGACCCCTGACCGGATCAGAGAGACCTTGTTCAACTGGCTGGCGGCGGTCGTCCCGGAGGCTCGCTGCCTGGACCTGTTTGCCGGAACCGGCGCGCTGGGGTTTGAGGCCCTGTCCCGCGGCGCCCGTTGCGCGGTCCTGGTAGAGCAAAACAGACAGTTGGCGCAAGGATTGGAAGAAACCAGAGCTGTCCTGGCAGCCGAGCGTGCGGAAATCATCCATGCGGAAGCCATCGCCTGGCTGGCAAACAGCCATGAACCATTCGATATCGTCTTCCTTGATCCCCCGTTCCGCCGGGATTATGTGAAAAAAGCTTGTGCCTTGCTGACAAACAAGGGACACTTGACGCCTGCCGCTTACGTCTATACGGAAACCGAACAAGGGGCCCCGTCCCGGGTGCCGGGATTGATGGTGTTAAAACAGGCGCACGCGGGACAGGTCGAATCCAGGCTGTATCAATACAATGTCAGAGAGATCTGAATGAGCACTACGGCAATATATCCGGGCACGTTTGATCCGATCACCAATGGCCATACAGACATCGTTGGACGGGCTACGCGCATGTTTGATCAGGTGATCGTCGCAGTCGCGGGGAGTACGGGGAAATCCACCACGTTTTCAACCGCAGAACGTGTTGCCCTGGCCCGGGCTGCGCTGGCCGGCATCAGCAACGTGGAGGTCGCGAGTTTTACCGGCCTCATGACGGCTTATGCCAAGCAGCGCGGGGCGCGGGTTATCGTGCGCGGGTTACGGGCCGTGTCCGATTTTGAGTACGAGTTTCAGATGGCGAGCATGAACCGGCAGTTGTACGATGAAGCGGAAACGGTATTTTTAACGCCTGCCGAACATCTCAGTTACATTTCGTCCAGCCTGGTGCGGGAAATCGCCGTATTGGGCGGCGACGTGACGCGGTTTGTCCATAGTGCAGTCAACGAAGCCTTGTCTGCAAAGCGGCGATCCTGAGTCAAATGATGCCAATAACCAGAAAAATATACACCCTGGTTGTCTGTATTGTTTTCAGTATTTCATCCGGGTATGCCAGTGGCCCACCAGCCCATGCCGTTGCCAGCGCGCATCCCCTGGCGACCGCGGCCGGAGTTGAGATACTACGGGAAGGGGGGAACGCGTTTGACGCCGCCGTTGCGGTCAGCGCCGCCCTGGGTGTGGTTGAGCCGTACAGTTCCGGTTTCGGCGGCGGTGGCTTCTGGCTGATACACCGGGCCAGCGATGGCAAACAGGTCATGATCGACGGCAGGGAAACTGCGCCTGCCCTGGCCCACGTACGGATGTATCGTGACCGGCAGGATAACGTGATCAAGGACGCATCGATAAACGGTCCCCTGGCAGCAGGGATCCCGGGTATGCCGGCGGGGCTGGTTCACCTTGCGGAACACTATGGCCGCTTGCCGTTGAGCAGATCTCTGGCGCCGGCAAAACGCTACGCCGAACAGGGATTCAGGGTTACCGCACGTTACCATCGGCTGGCCGGATACCGCGCCGAGACGTTGCGGCAATACCCGGCCGCTGCACGGATTTTTCTGCAGGACGGCAGCCCACCGCGCATCGGTCACCTGGTCAGGCAGGAGGCATTGGCCGCTACCATTGACGCCATCGCAGAACGAGGCCTGGACGGGTTCTACCGCGGCCCGATTGCGGAGACGATGGTGCGGGAGGCGCGTAAACACGGGGGCATCTGGAGCCTCAGGGACTTGGAGGCATATCGTGTCATAGAACGTGAACCGATTGTCACCAACTATCGGGGCGCGCGCATCGTTTCCGCTCCGCCGCCCTCATCGGGAGGCATCGTCATGGCCCAGGCACTGCAGATCCTGACAGCATTTGATTTGGACGGCATGAGCAACGTGCAGCGCAAGCATCACATTATAGAAGCCATGCGGCGCGCCTTTCGCGATCGGGCCGTGTTCCTGGGTGACCCGGAATTTGTAGACGTTCCGGTCGAACGCCTGCTGCACAAGTCCTACCTGGAGGGGCTGGCGCTGACGGTGGATCCGGCAAAGGCGACCCCCAGCACCATTATCGGTGAGGGTCCCGCACTGTTGCAAACCGGCACGCAGACCACACATTTTTCCGTCATCGACAGGGAAGGCAATCGCGTTGCCGGGACCTTGAGCGTCAACACGTTATTCGGGTCGTGCTTTGTTGCGACGGGCACAGGCGTATTGTTCAATAATGAGATGGATGATTTTTCCATCAAACCGTTTACCCCGAATGCCTACGGGCTGATCGGCGATGAAGCGAATGCGATTGCGCCGGGAAAACGTCCACTGTCCAGCATGACCCCCACGTTCCTGGAGACCCCGGATCGGATCGGTATTGTAGGAACGCCGGGCGGGAGCCGTATCATCAGCATGATACTGCTGGCGGCGCTGGACTTTGCTGACGGCCGTTTACCTCAATCCTGGGTCAGCCTGCGGCGCTTTCACCACCAGTATCAACCGGACCAGGTCCAATTCGAACTGTACGGCCTGACTGAATTTGAACAGCAACAGCTCGCCGGGCTGGGCCATGAGTTGCGGGAAATCTCCCGCCGCTACGGCAATATGCAAGCGATTTTGTGGGACAAAACGGAAAACCTGCTGCATAGCGTCAGTGACCCCAGGGGCGAGGGTCTGGCCGTCATTGTTGAATAGAGAACCCAGCTAACCCAATTGTTTGCCGAAAAGCGGGCTTTGCAGGGAATCCCGAAATGCAGCCTGTTTGTATCCTTCAGCGCTGGCAGCGCTGGCAGTAATAAGTGGAACGCTGGCTCTGGCGGATGAGCGTGATACTCGTCAGGCAGGTTTTGCAGGGCTCCCCGGCTCGATCGTAGACGTCCAGGTCCAACTTGAAATAGCCGGGCGCGCCGTCACCGCCGACAAAGTCCCGTAATGTGGTTCCCCCTTTTGTCAGCGCCGCGTTCAACACGCGTTTGATCGACTCGACCAGTCTTCCATAGCGCGTCAGGGAGATATTACCCGCCTTGCGTTGCGGGTGTATGCCGCTTTCAAACAACGCCTCATTGGCATAAATGTTGCCGACGCCGACGACCGTACGGCTGTCCATGATGAATGTCTTGATTGATTGCTGCCGACGCCGGGAGCGCGCGTACAAATACCCGGCAGTGAAGCCGTCCCCCAAAGGTTCCGGCCCCAAATGGCGTAACAACCTGTGTTCCAAGGGGTCCTTGCTGGTCCAATGGATAGAACCAAAGCGCCTGGGATCGCGAAAGCGCAGGCAGGTGTCATCACGAAAAATAACGTCAACGTGGTCGTGGTTGTCCGCCGGCGTCGAGGGGTCAAGGATGCGCAGACTGCCTGACATGCCCAAATGCAGGAGGACACAACCGTGTTCAAAGTAAAAGATCAGGTATTTTGCCCGCCGGCCCAACGCAGATACTTGCCGACCGATAAGTTTGTCTCCCAGGGACGCAGGAATGGGCCAACGCAGTCGGTATTGGCGGACCACAACGTCGCGGATACGGTTATTGACAACATGCGGCGAGATGCCCCGCCGCGCCGTTTCAACTTCAGGCAGTTCCGGCATTGAAAACAGGATGATTCATGGTTTGGTCCAGGGCAGCCGCATACTTTCACCGAAAAAAGCGTTATACTGATACGAATAAAGCGTATTAATCCCCATAATATTACGTTCTTCAATTTTTTATCAATTTGGATGTTGGGAGAGATAAAAATGAAAAGCATACGTTATGCCCTGATACTCAGCTTCTTCATATCACCTGTCACGTTGCCTCCAGTCCTGGCCCAGGAATCGGAGGCTATGGAAATTGAGGAGATCGTTATTATCGGGACTCGCCGGCATGGCGGGCACTCCCAGGCCGATACACTGGTGCCGGTGGACCTGCTCAGCGGTGATGATTTCATGAATCAAGGCTCGACAAATATGGACACGTTGCTTGCCAACCTGGTGCCTTCCTACAACGTCGACCAGCAAGCCATCAATGACGCGGCGACCCTGGTACGACCGGCCAAGCTGCGCGGGTTGCCCCCGGATTCCACCCTGGTTCTGGTCAACGGCAAACGCCGTCATCGGGCGGCCGTGATCACCTTTTTGGGCAATGGTGTTGCCGACGGCTCACAGGGGCCTGACGTATCCGTCATTCCCTCTATAGCGATCAAGCGGGTAGAGGTTTTGCGAGACGGCGCCGCAGCCCAGTACGGTTCCGATGCCATCGCCGGCGTGCTCAACTTTACGCTGAAAGATGACGCCGAGGGAGGCACGGTGGAAGCCCGCTGGGGCCAGCACTACGAGGGAGATGGCGAGGCGTTCAATTTCTCGGGCAACGTTGGTCTGCCGCTTACCCGCAACGGTTTTGCCAACCTGAGCTTTGAGTACAAGGAAACCAACCCCACCGACCGCTCGCAACAGCGTAGTGATGCGCGAGCCCTGGTGGACGCCGGCAATCAGCACATTGAAGACCCAAGCTATGCCAGTGTGTTCCATCCCAACGTGATGGTCTGGGGCGCGCCGGATTTCGAATATGACTACAAGTTCTTTGGCAACGCCGGTATCAACCTCAGCGACAATATAGAGGTTTACGGCTTCGGCAACTATGCCAAGCGCAAAGTTGAGGGGGGATTCTACTTTCGAAATCCCCACACGCGCAGCGGCGTCTTTGACGGCCCTGAAATTACTGTTGATGGGGTGACATACGACACGGTCAAGGTGGCGGACGTGGATGGGTCCGACACGGGCGGCGGCTGCCCGGCCAT
The DNA here is from genome assembly GCA_012270695.1 of Gammaproteobacteria bacterium. Classification (GTDB taxonomy): domain Bacteria; phylum Pseudomonadota; class Gammaproteobacteria; order Eutrophobiales; family Eutrophobiaceae; genus JAAXHV01. The sequence goes on from JAAXHV010000143.1 coordinate 27,767, forward strand.
CAGGATTATCGATAATGTAGCCAGCGCCGGAGACATTGCCGCGGTACAGGCAGATCCCAATTGCGAATCGTTCATCACCCGTTTCCCCGGCGGCTTTGTTCCGCGTTTCGGTGGCATCATGGAGGATTACAGCTTTGCTTTCGGTGTGCGCGGTGAGTTGCTCAACAACTGGCGCGTGGACCTGAGCGGCGTGTATGGCCGTCACCGTACCGAGTTCTTTATGCGGCATACGCTCAACCCGCAACTGTTGGCCAAACCGGATATAACGGTAGCCAATATCCCGACGGACTATCATCCGGGCACCTACACAGAAACGGATTACACCATTAACCTGGACGTGTCCAAACTCGTGGACCTGGCAGCGTTTCACTCGCCGTTGAGTATTGCGTTCGGCCTGGAGCACAGGCAGGAGGAGTTTAAGGTGGCTGAGGGCGGGGAGACTTCCTGGTTCCAGGACCTGCGTCCCGACGGCCTTACGGCGCAGGGTTTCGGCATCGGCTCCAACGGCTTTACCGGCTTTGGACCGCGGCTGGCAGGCACCTGGTCGCGCAACAGTTACGCCGCCTACCTGGACCTGGAGGGCGAACTGAGCGAAGGCGTGTTACTGGGTGTGGCGGGCCGCTACGAAGATCATAAGGGCGTCGGCGAAACCATGGATGTCAAGATCAGCACCCGCGGGCAGGTTACGGATAATTTTGCCGTGCGTGGCGCGGTCAGCACCGGGTTTCGCGCACCTACGGTGGGCCAGGCAAACATCCTGAACGTCACCACTGCATTCACCGGCGGGATACTGGCGGATGAAGCCACCCTCCCGCCTACCCATCCGGCGTCCGCCCTGGTAGGCGGGAAACCCCTGACGCCGGAAGAATCGATTAACTACACCATCGGTACGGTGTTCAACCTGGGTGAGGTGGACGTCACCGTGGATTACTTCCATATCAAGGTGAAAGACCGTATCGCGCGCAGCAGCGAAAAAACACTGACGGATGAAGACAGACGAACCCTGATAGAACAAGGCGTGACGGATGCGGCCAACTTCTCACAGTTGCGTTTTTATACCAACGATTTCGATACCACCACCGAGGGTGTCGACGTCATCGTTACCTACCACCCGGACCTGTTCGGCGGCGACACCCACTTGAGTTTTGCCGGGAACTGGACCGATACCACGGTTGACAAACGCAACCCGGATATTATCAGCGACAAGCGCGTAATCCAACTGGAAGAAAATCTGCCCAGCACGCGTTTTACCGTGACGGGCGATCACGCGCAAGGACCTTGGCGCTTCCTGGCCCGGCTTCGTTATTATGACGACTTCGTAGAGTTTGCCGCAGATGTCGGTGACTGGCGCCTTGATGCCGACGCCCGGGCGCTTGTGGACGTTGAGGGCGCCTATACCTTCAAGGACAGCCTCACGCTGGTGGCGGGCGCGGAGAACCTGTTCGATACCTATCCATCCAAGCAGACGGCGGCGGGCGGCAACCCGGCAGGCATGGTTTACGCGGATACCTCACCCTACGGCTTCAACGGAGGGTTCTACTACCTCAGGGCCATCTGGAACTTCTAG
>JAAXHV010000144.1 GCA_012270695.1 Gammaproteobacteria bacterium
CCTGCGCCGGTCTCCCCGCGGCGCGAAGTTGTGAACCCCGTCAGGCCCGAAAGGGAGCAGCGGTAACAATGGATGCGGGCGCCGGGCCAAGAACGGTGCAGGGCGCTTTCATCTGGGATTAATCGGAATAGTTCATGAGTTATCAGGTCCTTGCGCGTAAATGGCGGCCGCGTTTGTTCAAGGACATGGTCGGACAAGGCCATGTTCTGAAGGTGCTGGTTAATGCGCTGGATTCAGATCGATTGCATCACGCCTACCTGTTCACCGGTACCCGCGGTGTAGGTAAGACGACCCTGGCCAGAATCCTGGCAAAGTGTCTCAACTGTGAAGCTGGGGTGAGTTCCGAACCATGCGGCAAGTGCAGCGCCTGTGTTGGCATCGATGAGGGGCGGTTTGTTGATTTAATCGAAGTCGACGCAGCATCACGGGCCAAAGTGGATGAAACCCGGGAGCTGATGGATAACGTCCAGTATGCGCCCACTGCCGGCAGGTATAAGGTCTATCTCATCGATGAAGTTCACATGTTTTCGAAACACAGCTTCAATGCCTTGTTGAAGACCCTTGAGGAGCCGCCTGCCCATGTAAAATTCCTGCTGGCGACGACCGAACCGAAACGGATACCGGTCACCATTTTGTCGCGCTGTTTGCAGTTCAACCTTAAACACCTGGGCGCGAATCAGATTGAGGCGCAGTTGAATAATATTCTGGCAGAGGAGCAGGTCGCAGCGGAGGAAACCTGTACTCGTCTGCTTGCCGCGGCGGCCGACGGCAGTATGCGGGACGCTCTCAGCCTGCTTGATCAAGCCATTTCCCATGGTGATGGCCGCCTGGAGACAGCACAGGTTCGTGATATGCTGGGAACGATTGACGGTGAGGAGTTGAGCTCTTTGCTTACGGCTATCATCGAAAAAGATGCCGTATCCATGTTCACGAGGATCAGCAACATGGCCGAGTTGTCTCCTGATTATGACGCTATGCTGGCGGGGCTGTTATCCATACTGCACGATACCGCGATAGCACAGGTATTACCGGACGGATCTGACCTGGTTGACGAGACCAGCCGGGTATTTGCCCGCAGACTTGATAAGGAGGATGTTCAACTCTATTACCAGATTGTGCTGAACGGCCGCAGGGACCTGCAAATGACGCCCGATCCGAAAACAGGCTTTGAAATGACCATGATCCGCATGCTGGCATTTTGCCCTTGGGAGCCTGTTGACGGGTCACGGGCGGACAGTGATGAAGAGGTGGAGAAGAGTGGCGCATCTGCATTGGGGAGTCACAAATCCACAGCCAGAAATAGCGAAGCGGCAAACACAGCGGTGAATAATCAGGATCAGGTAGCGGATGCGCCGGCGCTTACCAGCAACGATGACTGGCACCAGCTGATTGCTTCGCTGGCGTTGGATGGATTGACAAAAGAACTGGCCTCACATTGTACCTTGCACAAGCAGGAAGGAAACAGGATATATTTGAACCTGCATCCTGCACAGGAACACTTGTCGGCAACGGGTCAGAAGAAAAAGTTGCAGGCCGCGCTCGCAGAACGCTTCGGCGCGGACATCAGGCTTGTGATTACGGATGAAGCGCCCCGGGGTGAAACCCCGGCGCAAAGGAAAGCCCGCGAAGAGCTTGAGGCGCAGCAGACTGCCTTGGCAGCCGTTGAAAATGACCCCGACGTCAGGCAGTTCATGGATACATTTGATGCGACCATAGATAAAGTATCGACCAGATATCAGTAGAGAGGAGAAGCAAATGAAAGGTGGTTTTGGTGATATTATGAAACAGGCCCAGAAGATGCAGGAAAACATGCAACGGGCGCAGGAGGAAATCGCTACCACCGAAGTACAGGGCGAAGCCGGCGCAGGCATGGTCAAAGTCATCATGACCGGCAGGCACGACGTTAAACGAGTTGAGATCGAACCGTCCCTGCTGACTGCAGACAAGGAGATGCTGGAAGACCTGATCGCTGCTGCCGTGAATGATGCCAACAGGCGGGTGGAAAAGGCCACCCAGGACAAAATGACCGATGTAGCTTCCGGCCTGGGCCTCCCCGCGGGATTGAAACTGCCGTTTTAAGCCCATCGGGAATGAGCGTGAATGCCGAAAGAACTGTTGAGCAATGCATGCTGAACCACCCAGGCTGAGCGCGCTGATCCAAGCGCTTTGTCGTCTTCCGGGCATCGGTAAAAAATCCGCTCAAAGAATCAGTTACCACCTGTTGCAACGGGACCGGGACGGCGCCAGGTCCCTGGCTGCCGGGTTAACTGAAGCGATGGACAACATAGGCAGTTGTCAGCGGTGCCGTAATTTCAGTGAAACCCCGATATGCGATCTTTGTTTGAGCGATAAACGGGACAGCTCACTGCTTTGCATAGTGGAAAGTCCGGTGGACGTGTTTGCAATGGAAGAGGCCGGCTACAAGGGAAAATATTTTGTATTGATGGGACACTTGTCGCCCCTGGATGGTATCGGGCCGCAGGAACTGGGACTGGACAAATTGGCGGCTTACCTTGCCGGTTCGTCCGGGGCTGAGGCGGGTGGAGAGGTCAGGGAGGTGATTCTTGCCACCAATTCGACCATGGAAGGAGAAGCGACTGCGCATTTTATCAATGGCATCGTGCAGAGACATGATATCCGCGTGACCCGCATTGCCCATGGAGTGCCGTTGGGTGGTGAACTGGAATATATTGACAGCAATACGCTCTCCCACGCCCTGGCCGGCCGACGCGAGATATCCGAGTGATCAAGACGGGCTGACAGCCAACCGTTTTTGCCGAGCCCGACGCCCTCGCGAAAGCAGAGTAATGGGGCTCGAGGGTTTATTTTTTTGCTATACTTATATCCACGTTACACTAATGATTGCCTGATATCTAAACGGAACTTCCCCCTGAATTTTTCACCATAATTGCCGTAAACGATTGATTGGAAGCGAAGATTCTGTTTTTTTCATGTTGATATGTTCCCATGTATAACAATTTTTTTGTTCCTTTCTATGTAATAATAATGTATAGTAGTTCCCATGTACATCGAAACCGTCCCGAACCGCAATTCGCCCCCCGCCATCCTGCTACGCGAAGGCTGGCGCGAAGACGGAAAAATCAAAAAACGGACCTTGGCCAATCTATCCAAATGGCCCAAGACAAAAATCGATACCCTGCGCCGAGTGCTCCGGGATGAACCGCTGGTTGGCCAGGACGAGACCTTCACTATCACACGCTCCCAACCCCACGGCCACGTCGCCGCCGTGCTCGGCACGCTCAAAACCCTGCGCCTTGACCGCCTCATCGCCCGTCAGGACTGCCCCGAGCGGCAACGCGTGTTGGCGCTGATTGTCGCTCGTATCCTGCACCCCGGCTCAAAACTGGCCACCGCCCGCGGGCTGGCCGCCACCAACGCCCGTGATACCCTGGCCGAGATACTCGGCGTCCAGGATAGCGATGAGGATGACCTCTATGCCGCCATGGATTGGCTGCTCGAACGTCAACCCCGTATCGAGCGCACCTTGGCCAAGCGGCATCTCGAGACCGGCGCCCTGGTGCTCTACGACCTGACGTCCGTGTACCTGGAAGGGCGTCAGTGCCCGCTGGCCGGGTATGGCCATGCCCGTGACGGGAAACGCGGCAAGCTGCAGGTGGAGTTCGGTCTGTTGTGTGACTGCGAAGGCCGCCCCGTGGCCGTGGAGGTGTTTGCGGGCAACACTGCCGATCCGATGACAGTAGGTGCGCAAATCGACAAGCTGCGCACGCGTTTCGGGCTCTCGAAGGTGGTGCTGGTGGGTGACCGGGGGATGCTCACCGAGGCGCGCCTGCGTGAGGAGGTGAAACCGGCCGGGCTGGACTGGATTGGTGCCTTGCGTGCCCCGGCCATCCGCCAACTGGTGGAAGCGGGCACCGTACAACTGTCGCTGTTCGATGAGCAGGACCTAGTGGAGGTGCGCAGCGAGGCCTATCCCGGCGAGCGCCTGATGGTGTGCCGCAATCCGTTGTTAGCTGAAGAACGGGCACGCAAGCGTGAGGACTTGCTGCACGCCACGGCACGTTTGCTCGACTCCGTCGTGGCCGCCACGCAGCGGGCCAAACGACGCCTGCGGGGCAAAGACAAGATTGGGGTGAAGGTGGGCAAGGCCATCGGCAAATACAAGATGGCCAAGCACTTCGAGCTCACCATTACCGAGGACTCCTTCAGCTACCGGCGCAAGGCGGAGTCCATCGCCGCGGAGGCGGCCCTCGATGGGCTGTATGTGGTGCGCACCAGCCTGAGCGAGGACGACCTCACGGCCGCCGACACGGTGCGCGCCTACAAACGCCTCAGTACCGTGGAGCGTGCCTTTCGCAGCCTCAAGAGCGTGGACCTGAAAGTGCGCCCCGTGTTTCACTACACCGCCGCGCGCGTGCGCGCCCATGTCCTGCTGTGCATGCTGGCCTATTACGTGGAATGGCACATGCGCCAGCGCCTCAAGCCGTTATTGTTCGACGACGAGGAACCCGGCGCTGCCGAGGCGGCGAGACGCTCGGTGGTGGCGCCCGCCCGGGTGTCCGACTCGGCCAAGGCCAAAGCCCGGCGCAAGCGCACCGCCGAGGGCTTCCCGGTGCACAGTTTCCGCACCCTGCTGGATGACCTGGCGACCCTGTGCCGGAACCGGGTCGTGGCCAACGTGGCCGGCGCCGAGCCGTTCGAGATGCTGACCCAACCCACAGCGCTGCAACGGGAAGCCCTCAAACTGCTTGGCGTGCGCCTGTAATGTACCCAGTAACGTACAACCCGTTTTTTTAAATCAATCGAAAAAACAACAGGTTGGCTCGTTCAGGGGCTGGAAGTTCCGTCTAAAAGGAGAAAACGGGATGAATGATAAAAACCAGGAAAAGTCGGGCTGGCAAACGGCCTTGGAGCATCACGAAGAGTTGTGTGCCGAACGCGGTCGTACCATTGACGTGAGATTCAATTCCATTGACAAGAGATTCGAATCCGTTGAGAAAAGACTGGACAATATCGAACAACTCCAGCGATTTACCCTTGGCGCCATCCTTGCCTGGCCGCCGCTTCTGCTTGCCATCCTCAAACTGCTTCCCTGAATAAAAGGGGTTTGGAAAGCCCATCCCGCCTGTGTCCGTTATCACCTGGCAGACAAGTGGGCTATTCTTATGGGCGCCGGCGGGTGAGAATCGTGAAAAGCAGAATACATCGGGTCAGGAGTCAGGGTATTGGCATTTTCCTTGTAGAGCTTGACCAGGGCATTGATAAGACTGCCTGTCTGGACCTGGGCCGTGGCGAAATCATCGGCTTCAAACTCATGTTTGCGAGAGAGGGATGAAAACAGGGGCTGCAGAAAGAAGGTGAAAGCCGGCGCCACCAGTACGAACAGTATCAAGGCCATATAGGTGGAAGGTTCGCTCACCCCCAGGCCGCTATAGAACCAGGGTACCCCCAGCAATACGCCCAAAATGGCGAAACCCCCAAGAAAAGTTGCCCCCAGGATGGCAAGACGTTTTTTTATGTGACCGCATTTGAAATGTCCCAGTTCGTGAGCCAGGACTGCCTCTATCTCATCGAAGGACAGTTCATCGACCAGCGTATCGAAAAAGACAATCCGCTTGTTTGCCCCCAGGCCGGTGAAATAAGCATTGCCGTGGGTGGAACGGGTGGAACCGTCCATCACGAGGATGCCGTTGCTGGTAAATCCGTTCCGGTCCAGCAAGGCTGCGATGCGACTCGCTAGCTCGGTATTGTCCAACGGTCTGAATTTATTGAACAACGGGGCGATAAAGGCGGGGTAAGCCCAGACCATGATCAGGTTGAAAGCCAGCCAGATCAACCATACGTACAACCACCACCAGACGCCGGAGTTGTCCATGAACCATAACACCAGCATGATCAGCGGCGTACCAATGATCAGCATCAGCAGCGCGTTTTTCAACAGGTCAGTGACAAACAGCTTGAAGCTCATCTTGTTGAAACCGAAGCGTTGCTCCAGCCTGAACGTACGGTAGAGAGACAGCGGCAGGTCCAGCATGGATGAGATGAATATCACTGCCAGGATGAAGATGGTTCCCGTCAGCAAGCCGGATAGCTGGTACGGACGGACAAGGGAATCAAGAAAATCCAGGCCGCCCCCCAGAGTCCAGATCAACAGCAGGATTGAAGATACGAGCAGTTCGGCCAGTCGGGTGCGGGTCTTGGCGCATGTGTAATCGGCTGCCTTGTGATGTGCGTCAAGGGGAATTTTATCTGCGAAATTTTCCGGCACTGTGTCCCGGTTGGCCTTGATATGACGGATGTGACGAACGCTCAGGCGCCATTGGAGAAAAACGCCTGAGATCAATGCTATGATAAGCGCGTAGGTGAATGTATTCATGTAGTAACTGTCAGTTTTCAGTCAATGATTAAGGTAGTATCAACTAAAAACAGGCATCTAACAACCGCAAGCTTGAAAGTGAATGATGGCG
>JAAXHV010000145.1 GCA_012270695.1 Gammaproteobacteria bacterium
TGGTAAATCTGCTGTGGCGGAATATAGGCCTGGCAGTATTTCTCCGGTTCGCGGTCGAAAATATCCTTGCACCCTTGTGAGCACATCTGGTGTTTGGTGTCTTTATATTCAGAAACCAGGCAACAATTCATCAACGGATCATCGGGCATGGTGTGAAAGATCGGGATCTGACAGACGTTGCATACTACCGGCAAGCGTTTTTGGAAGAAGCGTTCACCCTTCTTATCCAGTTCATCCCAGTATTCATAGCGCGGGCGGTACACGGAGTCGAACAACTCGCCGTATTCGGCCGATAACCAGTCCAGTTCCTCCGTAGTCGGTATCCAGGTATACAGGGCCGTGGCATGGGAAAACTGGTAAATGGTGGACCAGAATTCGTGGGTGATGCGGTATTTTTCCTTGGTCGCCACTTCGTGATACTTGGGAGGTCTCAAGCCATAACGGGCCAGATCATTAAACAAGGCCATTCCGCTTTCTTCCCAGTAGATCTCCCAGGCCTGGCGCCAGGACATCACCTTCTTGGGCAACATGTAATCCATCATGGTGCCTACCAGCCCGAGCAGCCGGTAGCCGCGCCAAAACCATTTATCCAGCCACTCCTGGACGATGGGCAGGTTGTCTTCATGCTGCTCCAGCATGAACTTGATGATTTCCAGACCCAAGGTCATGTGGCGGGACTCATCGGACTGGGCCGAGAAGCCGAAAGTCGTCGTCGCCATGTCGCCGTTATAGGCAGCGCCGGAGACAAACGGCATGAACAGCAGGTTGGTCAACACGTATTCAAAAGAAAACGAGATGGCGGTGATCAACTCAAACGGGCCGGCGGTGACGGCATCTTCAAAATAACTCTTGGGAATGGACAGGTACCAGGCCCGATCGCGTATGCGCGCAAATTGCCTGAACCCGTTGAAGTACTTATTGTAATGGCTGAAAGCATGCATCTGCGTCTGGTAATGGCGCATCTCATCTATGGCCTGGAACTGGCAGGCAACGCGGGTGCCGGCGCCGCGAAAACCGCGACCCAGTATCGAGTAGGCCCGGAACGCGGCATATTCCAGCGGCGTCACGCCCTGCATCCAGATCTTGACGGCGTTCATGTAGCGGGCGTCGGAAATATTAAGCTGGCTGTTGTTCTGGGCAAAACTGTCCAGGATGGCGTACAGCTTTCTTTCCTTTTCGGCCTGGTACTTCCAGTAGGCGTCCATGGTGAGGCGGAACGGGTCCTGCCACTTGTCCCAATCCTTTATCTTTATGCCTTCATACTTATCATACGGGAAGACGTCATCCATGGCCTGGTAAGTGGTTTCCCAGTCCAACCCGCGGGTCATGAGCTGGTATTTCTGAGTCAGGTTAAGACGTCTGGGTTTGTCTGCCATCGTGTGTTCCTCTCATTAGAGTTTTCTTAAAAATTCCACTGTAAGACAAGTTCATCTTCATCTTCTTCGATATTGCCCGCCAGGGAGATAAGGGTAAGATGGATATCCTGCAGGTTGAACTCCCCGCCGATTTTTTCTTCCACGGTCTCACGCCTGATTACCAGTCGCTTCGGGCAATCTATTTTTACCATCCCCGGCGAATCGTTAACTACCGCAGCCGGGTTGTCATCGACGATTGCCTCTATGATGGGCCGGGCATCCGGGTTGTTCTGCAATGCAATGAATACGTTCTCCGCCATGGCCTCACTCCAAACCGATTTTTCGCGACCTTGCTTCCAGCCGGTCTGTGATCTGCTGCAGCACTTCGGTACTACGGCTCGCAAAAACATACTCCGCTACAGGCCCCGCTGCGTTCCTGACCTCCGGCAGCCACTTGTCACGCCACCCTGTGAGCAAGGCCTTGTTGGCGGCGGATTCCCTGGCAGCTGTTTTAATGGTCTGGTCAACCCAGCGGCTGGCCTCGCCGAACCATTCCACAAAAAATTCTGTGACCATGGCAAACGCCGCCCCACCTTTGTTGACGATTTCCGCATCGAAATGCTGGAACAACAACGGATGCATGACCCCATCGAGGAGGAAATTCTGCAACAGGTGCAATTCAAACCAGTCCTTAAGCACAAAACTGTCTTCGACCAGTTTGCGCAAGGGTTGCCACATCGGTTCATCCAACCATTCCGATTTGGCCTGATCCAGTATTGCCGGATCGTTGTTCGATAATATCAAGCCGATTCGGGAGATATACTGGGCGTTTCCGAGTCGGTCCATACCCTGAAAGTCCGCGGCAATGGGCATAGGGGTACCGAAGCCATAGGCCGCGATAAACAGGTTATTATTATTCGCGCCCCACTCCGCGTGGCGAAACGGTATGATGACTTGACTGATTTTCTGCCTCAGACCGGCATCCAGGGCGGCCAGCAACCCTCTTTTTTCGACTACGGAAAAATTTCTCTCCAGGGCTTCCTGCTGCTTTGAGCGCTGTATGACATAAGTGCCATAATAATAGTGACGGGGGTCCACAAGGTCATCGAAATCCTGCATCTTTATGGCCGTGCGGTCCGCATCAAAAATTTCGTGCTGCGGGTCCCAGGTGGGACGGTAATGAAATACCTCTTCTTGCTGCACCCCCAGCATCACTTCCTGGTAGCGGCTGGGCACTTTGCCCTCGCCCAGCTTTTCCGCAACGTTATCGAACGTGACCCTTCTCGGCTCGATTTTCGTCGTTTTAATATCGATTGACATCTTACTAATCCAAGGGATTTATCGGTTCACATTTTAACTCATTCGTTATCTGTATCACCGTAACGCCATTTTTCCTGCTGTTTTGCTACCGTCTCAGCCTCTTTATCGCTCAGGAATGTCACCTGGTTGGACCGGCAAAATTCAGCAAACGCCTCTACCGGTAAAATCATTTCCAGGTAGAGGGTCGGGTCGTCGAGAGAAAAATGAAACTCGACGAATCCTGGTCTGTCCCTGTTGGTGATACGCACATAACGTTTTTGTGCCTTTATCATACCTTTTTTGCCGTAGTTATACCTACCGCTGTAATAATATCGATTTTATCAGAAAAAATCGATATTATTGGCATTAAATGTCAATGCCCAACAACTCCGCATACAGCCGATGTGGTTCCGGCTCGGTCTCTCCCTGCAGGTTGATGCTGATATTGACGGAATCGAAGTAATCATACCAGAGAGATTGCTGAATGTTCTTATCCAGCTCATGGATAGCCTGCGCGGAGTTCATGGCGAATACGCCGACGTAGCCCTCGGCCGGCGCCTTGTTCAATGTGCGGTCCACCCTGCTCCACCCCAGCGTCATGAGCCCATGGCTGCGAGCCTCATTGATGGCGCCGTCAAGTGAGCGCAGGTAATCTGCCTGCTCCTGCTCCGGCAGGGCAAGCCATTTTTCATTCGGTTCCCAGAGTATCAGTAATATTTGCATGTTATAACCTCAGCAGGCAATCAACCAGGTCAGATGGGCAGGAATAAAAAGGTGAGTGGTCCGTTTCCAGTGTGAACAGCGCATCGAGGCGAGCGTTTTTCTGCATCTTCTGTTGCATGGGCCAAGTCAGGGCCTGGTCTTTGGTGCATTCGATATAACAGCGGCGCACCCGGCCATAGTTTTCCGGCGTAATATTGACCGGCTGCATCAGGGGCGCCAGCGGTTGCGGACGCAATCGTGCGATCGCATTGCGGGTGTCCTCTTCGCTACATAAACCATAGAAACATTCGGGCAGTTTATCCGACGGCACGGTGAAGTACCCCTCTTCTTCATTCACCTGGTTAAAACGCGTGACATGAGATTTGCCGTCGGCCATGGCATGCTGGAACAACGTTTCTCCATCTGCCGGAGAGAACGCCGCAAGGTACCCCAGGGCGCGTACCTTGTCGGGCACCAATTCTGCGGTCTGCGTGATGATCAGACCGCCCATGCTATGCCCCACCAGGATGACGTCGTGATCTATCGAAAGTATTACGTCTTTGACGGCATTCACGTACGCATCCAGTGTGATTTCTGCAATCGGGGTAGGGTCATCACCCAGACCCGGCAAGTCAAGCGCATGAACTTCATGGCCCATCTGTTCAAGCAACGGCGTGACTTTCTCCCAACACCAGGCGCCGTGCCAGGCGCCGTGTACCAGGACGAAATGTTTTGTGTCTGAGTTGTTCATTACTGTTAATCTCACAGTTTTTTTCGCTTTCGAGTTTACCTGGTAACCTCATTATTTGTGTTAGAGTCTAACCCAATGAAATTCGAATTCAAAGAAAGGTATTGAATAATGACACCTGTAAAAGTTGCCGATTTAACAATCAATCAATTTAAAGAACTTATTCGGGAAGTCGTCATACATACACTCTCAGAGATGATGGATGACCCCGATGAAGGAATGGAATTGCGCGATGATTTCGCCGAAGAACTGCAACACTCCCTCACTTCTTTGGGAGCTGGAACCAAAACGATACCAGCACAGGAAGTCGCTGAAAGATTAGGGTTGATCTGGTGATATATGGCGTCGAATTTACGCCTAATGCCGAATCTGAC
>JAAXHV010000146.1 GCA_012270695.1 Gammaproteobacteria bacterium
AAGGATGGCGTCGACTTCACCGATGCTACGCCGTCCAATGCCATCGCCGGGACTTACCCCCTGGCGCGGTTTCTCTATGTCTACGTCAACAAGTTACCGAACGATCCCTTGCCCCCTCTGGAACGTGAATTTGTCAGGATGATCATGTCGAAGACAGGACAGGAGGTGGTTGTCAAGGATGGTTATATTCCTCTGCCTGCCAGAGTCGCCGGCAAGCAACTTGCCTTGATCGGCGCCGTTGGCATGGCCGGGAAATAATGGGGTCAGGTCGCACATTGCACATTGGGATGGCCTCACACTCATTTCTTTATATGTGCAATGTGCGACCTCACCCCATTATTCGTGTCCTTCCATGAGTGATGTAAATACAACCTCCCTGTTGACTGATTTCAACTCTGCAGCCGCGCAAAAACATCGCTATTACCGCCACCTGAAGGATGTCATGATGCGCTATGTGATGGCGCTTGGCGGCATCAGTGTGATTATCGCCATCGTACTTATCGCTTTTTACCTGGTTTACGTGGTGTTGCCCATGTTCAAGCCGCCGCATATTGAGCGGGTGGCGAGCTATCCGCTTCCGTCGGACACGAAAACGGAGACCTTGTATTACGCTATGGAAGAACAACGCGAAATCGGTCTGCGGGTAACGAATGTCGGCAGTGTTGTGTTTTTTAAAACCCTGGACGGCACCCTGGTGCATCAGCAGTTCCTGGCGGAACAAACCCTGACAGAGGTTACTGCATTTGCTGCCGGAGACCCGTCACAGCGATTGCTTGCCTTCGGACTGGACGACGGGACTGCTCTGCTGGCCGTGCATGAATACGATGTGAGCTACCCTGATGACATACGTGTCATCCTCCCCCGGATAGGCTGGCCCGCAGGTAAAACACCGCTGAACATCGATGAGTCAGGCAGGCCGATTAAGCTGATTACGGCGCAGTACGATGAAGAGCAGCTTACCATTGCCGCACTCACGGAAGATCAGCGCCTGTTGCTGATGAACAGGGCCGAGGAGGAATCGTTGTTCAGCGATGAGGCTGAAATTACTGTCACAGAAAGTCAAATCCCGGTTGGTGGCGAGGTCACGCACCTGTTAATGGACGTGGAACACAGGGAACTCTATGTTGCCGAACGGGACGGGCAGATATCCTATTATGACATCAGTGACAAGGCTGAACCGGAACTGGTACAACGAGTTCAGGTCGTCAGCGCACCGGCGGAGATTTCCAGCATGTCGTTTCTCAGCGGGGGTATTTCCATCCTGGTGGGAGATTCAGAAGGGAATATCGT
>JAAXHV010000147.1 GCA_012270695.1 Gammaproteobacteria bacterium
TGGATGAGGACTGGTTGAAGCCGGTCGATGATTTGAAACAGAACCTGTAGAACAACACGCTGTTATGTTCCGGAACGTCTTGATGGAACAAAATCTATTTTCAGCTTGTAGCCCATTGCTTCAGCATAATCCGTAATGGTGGACAACCTTGGGGAAATATTTGAATTAACACTCTCCAAACGAGAAATATTACTTTTGCTGGTATGAAGCTTCTCTGCTATTTGTTCTTGCGTATAGCCGGTTTTTTGACGCAAGGCAATGAGTTTTTTGCGAACTTCATATTCAGGGGCAAGTTCAGCATACGCTTCTTTTACTCCTTTTTTTTTAAATGCTTCTGTTTTAAATGATTTGAACGTTGGTCTTGCCATTTTAAATTTCTTTCATACGCTTGCGAGCTATATCAATCTCTTTCTGAGGAGTTTTCTGCGTCTTTTTTATAAAAGAATTCAGGATAACTATTTCTTTACCTTTGACAGTACAAAACAGGGAGCGACCTATACCTTCCTTGCCTCTTGCCCTTATTTCGAAAAGGCCACGACCCATTGGAGACGTATATGGCTTTCCCACGTTTGGACCAAATTCTTCAATGATTTCAAGGATATGAAGAAGATTGGACAATATCCCCTCAGGGAAGTTTAAAGTCTCCTCCGTAACCTTCCGATTGAAAAATGTAATCTTCCATGACATTTGTGCAGATTATCATAAATGATAACTTTGTCAAGAGAAGCAGGTCAGGGACTGCCGCCTCCATCCAGAACTAGGCCGACGCCGTTGACATAGGACGCGGCATCGGAAGCCAGCCATAACACGGCCTCGGCAATGTCTTCCTGGCTGCAAAGCCGGCCTACGGGCAGTTGCCGGGCAAAACTGTTTTTGATGTCTGCATCGCCGCCTGTCATACGGTCCAGGATGGGCGCATCCACCGCGCCGGGGCACACGGCGTTAATCCTGATACCGTCGCTGATGTATTCCATCGCTGCCGCTTTGGTCAGTCCCATGACCCCATGGGCCGCGGCGCAGTACGCGGCGTAGGTTGGGAACCCGATCAGGCCCCAGTTCCCCGCCATATTGACGATAGCCCCGCCACCGGTATCCAGTATGGCGGGTATCTGGCACTTCATACCGCGCCATACACCGTTCAGCTTGGTATTGATCATTTCCGACCAGTCCTCTTCAGCTTCATCAGCAGTCTTTTTCCCGGTGCCTGCCAATCCCGCATTATTGAAGGCTACATTCAATCCACCGAATTCTCCGACAGTCCTGTCTACCGCATTTTGCAAGGCGCGCAAACCACCGACATCCGTTTGCACGAACAGACCGTTGCCATCCATCGCTTCAATGGAACGCACCACCTCGTTGCCGTTGTTCGCGTCGCGGCCACCGATCACCACGTTGGCGCCTTCCTGCGCAAAGCGCAAGGCCGTAGTCCTGCCAATGCCGCTGGTGCCGCCCAGTATCAACACCGTTTTGTCCTGAAACTGTTTAACCATTACACACACACCGGTAGCTCATTCATTCCTAATTCTCAATTCCTGATTATAATGTAAATTCGAACTCATCTCCCCCGGTAAGTAACCATGATAAGACACATCATCCTTACAATCATCAGTTGTTGCCTTTTGACAAACGTATCTTATTCTACCGACAACTCAAGCAAGAAATGGTGGCCGTCTGAATGGGGAGCGGATGATCAACTGGGCGCGTTGAACCGGTTGACGCCAGCAAAGGTGCTGGCTGCTGCAAGCCTGATCAAACAGGGAAAGATCTATGACATGGGTCGGGTGTTTGAGGAAGACATGCCTTTGTTCGACCTGACCCCGCAACATCGTAAATACTCATTGACCGTCCCGGGCGCCACTTCCTGGGGCCCGCTGGGCGACAACAGGCTGGCCTGGAATGAGGATTATATCGCCGGTCATATCACCCAGGACGGTACACAATTCGATTCGCTCAGCCACATGGCCACGGTCATGGGCAAGCCAGGAGACCTGAACGAGGTGCGCTATTACAACGGCCACAGCCATGCCGAGATCGGCAGCGGACGCGGCTTCAGCAAACTGGGTGTGGAGCATGTTATACCGATCTTTACCCGCGGCATACTGATCGACGTTGCCGGATTAAAGGGACGTATATTGGAATGCAGCGAAGAAGTCACCCTTGACGACCTGCATGCTGCGCTGAAGAGACAGGGAATGGACGAAGACGCCATCGAACCCGGTGACGCGTTGTTCTACCACACCGGCTGGGGAACTTTGTGGAAGACCGATAATAAAAAATTTAACAGTTGCGTACCGGGCCTGACCGACAAAGCGGGAGACTGGGTGGTGGACAAACAAGTTATCCTGGTCGGGACGGACAACTGGGCCGTTGAAACCATACCCGGACCTGACCCGACACAGTTCGCACCAAATCATCAGAAATTCCTGGTGGAAAACGGTATCTATATCATGGAAAACATAGATTTCAGCGCCTTGTTGCAAGACGAGGTTTACGAATTTGCCTTCAGCTTCGGCGCCATCCCGTTCAAGGGCGCAACCGGCTCACCGGCCCGTCCGTTTGCCATCAGATAATTTTACATATACCAGGACTATCACACTTATCCCGGGTTAATCATGGAAGTCAGCCTGAAAAATCCGAGACCCCTGGCGCTGGTCCTGGACCTGCAGGAGTTATTCACCAGCTCCGCAGGGCCTTTTAACAATGTTGCAGCCGATGCCTTGATTGAAAATGTAAACGACCTGTTGCGGTCCTTGAGAGAAAACCAGCTGCCTATCGTTTTTTCAAGCTATGTACTGGCTGATGACCTTTCCGACGCCGGCTTGTTAAAGGAAAATCCCATTGTGAAACAAGGTTATTTCAGCGCCGGGTCAAGTTGGATGAAATGGGATAAACGCCTGAAAATTCAAAGCTCGGATATTTTGATCAGCCGTAATCGACCCAGTGCATTTTACGGTGAGGAGCTGTCCGAGCTGCTGGAATCCTTGCATATCGATGTGTTGTTACTCTGCGGATTAAGTGTGAACAATGCTATTAGCAGCACTGCCAGGGACGCCTTTGCTCGAGACATACCAACAATAATCATCAAGGACTGTACCGGCGCAGCGCCTTGGGAAAAACACACTGAAGTCTATTTTGAGATCCTGGATGACTGGACCGCCCAGGTAATGACAAGCCAGGAATTACTGAAAAAGATATAGCTATGCAATGTCACTGGATGGTAACGGATACGGTGAAAACCTTCCCGCCGTACCCCGAGTATTGCGCCGTATAACGCCTGCCCCGTTGCGCTTTCACCGGCCCGCCGATAGCGCCCAGACTGATTATCTGTCCTGGTTTCAGCGTTTCATTTCTCAGGGATAACTCCTTCAATAAAAACAGGACAGAATTCAAAGGATGACCCAGGATTTGGCTGCCTTGACCTGAGCGGATGACCTCTCCCGTATCCGTGGATAACTGTAACGTCATGGCCGGAGGATACTCAATCAAGTCTTGCTCATTAATTACCGTTATCGGAGCGCCGTACACGCCCCACCGGGCTCCCACGTTGCCTGCCAACAATATTGCGGCAGCGTTGTTGCTGTCCCGCCGGAACATGGCGTCTGGCAATTCTATAAACGGGATGATGGCATCGATATGCCGGGCCACGTCTTCGATTGAGTTAGCCTGATTGATTTCCGCCGATTTCACCCGCGCCAGCAGGTCAAGCTCCACCAGCAAGGAGGCAGCGGAATCCAATGCGATGACTGCACCGTCCGGTAATATCATTTGCTCAAACAGTACCCCGACCAGTGGGCGGGAGACAGCAAACATTTCCTGTGCCTTTCTGTCCGTCAGTCCCACCTTGTAACCGGCGCGCTGAGAACTGCCTTCCATCAACGCGATCAATCCGAGCTGGGCAATGCGCGCCTTGTCCATATCGTCAATAAGTTGATGGTAACAGTCATTGAGAATAACCCGGTTACGGTAGGCCCGCATATAATGTCCGGCGAAACCGGTCAGGGTACATTCCGGGCTTGCCGATAACTGACCGTGCGGGTTCAGCAGGTTGCCGAACAAGATCAATTTGAGTAGTAGTCTGTACATGTCGTATCAGTAGTTGTTGCGAGCATCGAGATCATTACCAGAATCCAGCGGGAAACCCAAGCGTAGCTTATGGCCCATGCCGGAATCCGGTGGACTAACCTTCCCTGTAATATATAATGCGTGAAAACCAGGGAAAACAGGAATGATAAAAATTAAAAGCAATTCCATCATGTTGTTCCTTGCTCCGCTGGCGGCCGTCCTGTTGTTTTTCCTGCTGCGTTATTCAGGCGTCGAATACGTTATTGCCATAACCGCGGCGATAACCTTGCTGACCGCAACCTGGTGGGTCACGGAAAGCATTCCGATACCGGCGACCTCACTGATCCCGTTTTTCGCATTCCCGCTGACCAACGTCCTGTCACACAAAGAGGCGGCAGCGGGCCTGGGCAGCCCGGTGATCCTGTTGTTGATGGGCGGTTTTATGCTGGCAAAATCCCTGGAAAAATCCGGCGTACACAGGCGTTTCGCCCTGGCGATTCTGCATACGGTCGGCGGCAGCGGAAAACGCATCGTGTTCGCCTTCATGCTGACTGCAGCCCTGTTGTCCATGTGGATCAGCAATACGGCTACAACCCTGATTTTGATCCCCATCGCACTCGCTGTACTCAAACAGGTGGAGGACAAGGCACTGTCCATTGCCGTCGTCCTCGGTCTCGCACACTCTTCCTCCCTGGGAGGTGTGGCAACCCTGATAGGCACACCCCCCAATATTATTTTCGCCGGCATCTATTCGGAGTTCACCGGTCTCGAATATACGTTTGTGAACTGGATGAAGATCGGCTTGCCGGTCGTTATCTGCGGTCTGCCCTTGATGGCATTGTGGTTGACGCGCAACGTCAAATGGAAAGAGACCCTGATCCTTCCGGCAGCCGACCCATGGCAGGTAAACGAAGTACGCGTGCTGGTTGTGTTCGGAATCACCGTGGTGTTATGGATCACACGCTCTGAACCGTTTGGGGGCTGGTCGGGTCTGTTGGGGACCCCGGGGGTGGGTGATGCCACCGTGGCGTTGGCTGCCGTAGTGGCCATGTTTTTATTGCCTTCCGGCAAGGGCGACCGTCTGCTTGACTGGAAGACGGCTGCGGATATTCCCTGGGGCATGTTATTGCTTTTCGCCAGCGGTATTACCATCGCCAAGGCGTTTTCATCCAGCGGTCTCGCGGAGTTGATCGCACAACAACTGGCCGTGCTGGCGAAGTTTCCCGTGCCTGTGCTCCTTCTGTGCATCTGTCTGGGCGTGACATTCCTGACCGAGCTTACCTCCAATACCGCGACCACCACGCTGCTGATGCCCATCTTCGCGGCGACCGCGCTGGCCGTGGGGGTAAGCCCGGAATTAATGATGATCCCGGCTGCGATGTCCGCATCCTGCGCCTTCATGCTGCCGGTAGCTACCGTCCCCAATGCAATCGTATTCGGTACAGGCCACGTCACTATACGGGAAATGGTACAGGGCGGCTTCGTGCTGAACCTGATACTGGCGGTTGTAATAACCCTGGTGTGTTACCTGTCCCTGGGCTGAGTTATTAACATGGATGTACAGGATAGAGAATATTTGGTTCTGTTATTCCCGCAGAAAACTGCCTGTATGAAAGCGGATTTTTTTAATTGTTTCCGCTCTTGAGATTGAGAACTCCCGATCAACATCATAGGAGCGCCCTTCGGAAGCAAGCGTCAGTATTCGTGCAGGTTTATACTCCCCCTCATGGAGAAATGCCTCTGATTATGGCTGTTTTGACTCAAATTTAACGAGGACGCCTGATCATATTTATAAACATCCTGTATATCCTGTACATCCATGTTAATTTATAGCATGCGTTTGAGTGTGTCGTCCCTGTTGATCAAGTGATGTTTCAACGCCGCGCCTGCATGCCCGGCAACCAGGAACAAGGTGGCGTACGCCAGGTAGTAGTGCACCATGATGGCCAGTTCCCTGAGTTCCTCATCCACGTCAACGAGCGCCGGTATTGCAAACCAGTTGAACAACTGGACGGGTTTTCCCGCGGAAGTGGAAATCAGGTAACCGGTAACGGGTATCAGCAACATCATGCCCCACAAAACGTAGTGCATGAGCTTGGCCCCGGTCTTTTCCCAGTGCCGTAAACCAGCTAACGGTGCCGGTGCCGGCGTATATTGTTGCCAACCTATCTTGACCAGCGCCAGGGCCAGCGCCAGGATACCCAGTGACTTATGGTAATGCAGCGAATCGTTATACCACTTGTCATAGTAAGTCAGATCCACCATGTACCAACCCAGCCAGATCAGGCCAAGAATGAGGATTGCGATGAGCCAGTGCAGCAGTTTGCTGAACAGGCCGAACCGGGACAGGGTGTTTCTGAGCAACATGAATCAGCCCTGACCCGTCGTTCCAGCGAATGCCGGGCTCCGTAGGTCCGCCATCAGTCTGCAGGCGCTCAGACCCGTTATTTCCTGACCCCTTCGATATACAGATCCAGTTCCATCTCGTCCGATTTGGGACCCAGGTCATAATTCATGCCGAAATCGGAACGGCGCAGGGTCACGTTGCCTTCAAAACCTGCGCGATAGCCACCCCAGGGATCATCCCCTTCACCGATGAATTTCATGTCTATCGTAATGGGCTTGCTGACGCCGTGCAGGGTCAATATTCCTTGCAGCTTGCCGCCGTTGGCGTCGCCGTCATACTTCGTGCTCTTGAACGTTGCTTCCGGGTATTTTTCCACGTCCAGGAAATCCGCTTCCCGGAGGTGTTTGTCCCGTTCCGCATGATTGGAATCGATACTGGCCGTTTTAATCGTCACGTTGATCAATGAGGCTTCAGGGTTGTCTTTATCCCAACTGAACGAACCTCCAAAGTCATTAAAGCGGCCGGTCAGAACACTATAGCCAAGATGAATTATTCGAAACTGGACTGCTGCGTGCATACCTTCAATATCAATTTCGTATTCAGCCGCAACGGCGCCCTTGCCGAGTACGGTCAAAACAGAAGAAAGCAGGACGATATACAGAATACGTTTTAAAGTCATGAGATGTCTCCTTAAAATCCTGGTCACAATAGGAATTGACGATTATAAAACAGTCGTATTAAAAATAAAGGATGCCGTTCAGGCAATCAGCCCGCCCCAATGCCCGGCAATATGACGGGCGGAACGCAGCGCCACAGCATGGACCGTGAAGGTGGAGTTGACGCTGGAACTGGTAGGAAAGACACTGGGCCCGCCGATGATGACATTGGGCACGTCGTGCAGTTGCGCGTAGGCATTGGTGACCGAGGTTTTCCTGTCCCCGCCCATGATTGTGCCACCCATGATATGCTGACCGCCCGGAGGACTGTGCCAGGCTTCGGATGCGCCGGCAGCCTGGAAAATCTTCACACCCAGATCGGCTGTTTGTTGCCAGAGATTGCGGGCATTGTCATCCAGGTTGAAGGTGGCCCGCGCCAGGCGCATACCGAACCTGTCCTTACTGCCGGCAAGCTCGATACGATTGGCCTCATGCGGCAGGCATTCGCAAACTCCTACCATGGCGCCCAGGTGGCGGCTGCCTCGTCTGACGAACTCATGTAAATCATGACCGAACAGGTCGGCCCGACTCATGGCGATTCCCAGAAGATCGTTCGGCTTGGTGCCCAGACCGATCTCCCACTGGCGGCTGCCGAATATATCCTTGCTTTTTTCCTTCTCAAAGCCGTCCTGGCTGAATAACTGGCCGCCGGTCACGCCGAAATAGCAGCGTGTCTCTTCCTCGAACATGCCGAAAACATTGACCGCGGGGTGTGACATCAGGTAGCGGCCAAGCTTACCGCTCGAATTACCCAGTCCGTCAGTATGTACGTCAGTCGCCGAGTTCAGCAATATGCGGCAGTTCTCGACGGTAAACGCGGCGATGACGACCGCGTCAGCCATTTGCTCATGACGCTCTCCGGCCTTGTCATAGTATTCGACCCCAGTGGCTTTCTCTCCCTTCCGGTCCGTGAGCACCCGGGTAACGTAACTGTCCGCCTGCATCACGGCCCCGGCCTTTACCGCCCTGGGAAGGTATTCAACCAGGGGATTGGCGAGTGCTCCGGTGGGGCATCCCGCATCACACCAGCTGTCATAGATACAAGCCGGTCTTCCCTTGTAGTCCCGGGACAGGATGGCCACCGGGATGGGCGAGGTGCGCAGGTCCAGCGCGGCGAAACCGCGCGCCAGGATCTCACCGTGCTCGAACACGGATAACGGCGGCAGCGGATAAGGCGCTCCCGGCGGTCGCCAGATTTCCTTTTCCGCATCGCCAGACATGCCCACGTCTTCCTGGACCTGGTCGTACCAGGGACGGAGTTCCTCGTATTCAAGCGGCCAGTCCAGCCCCTTGCCGTAGAGCGTATGTTCCTGCATGTCATCGACATGGTACCTGGGCCACACGGCATAGTGGTGCATCGCCGCGCCGCCGTAGCCGTGACCGGCATTGAAGTTGTACCAGATGCTGTCCTTACCCTCCTCTACTACGTGGGGCGCTCCCCCTTTCAGGCGCCTGGCCCAGATTTGCGAGCTGTATAAATCGGTGAGTTTCCGGTCCGTGCCTTTCTCCAGCACCAGCACAGTTTTACCGGCTTCTGCGAAGATCGCCGCGTAGACACTGCCGGCTGCGCCACTGCCGACGATGACAACGTCCACTTTTTCCGGCTGTTTCATATCACCAGGCCTGGGGTGGTTCGATATGCGCCAAGTAGGGAATACCCAGGTCCGCAAAACCTTCCATGGTGCCGTACACCACGTCCACTGCGTCATTGCGCAGAATGTGATAGACCAATGGCGGTGGCGGGCCGTTCCAATCGGATACTTTTCCGTCCCGCAGCGACTCGATCAGGCTTGCGGTGCTCGTCTCGTCGAGACTGTTGGCAGCCTTGCCGTAAACCGCTTTGCTCTGGCGGCCGATTTCCGCCAGCGCCGATCGGTAAAAGGCCAGGTAGGGCGGCTCTACGTTAAAACACTTGATGAACAGCAGGCTGTCATTGGGGTCAAGCGACAACTGCCGGTCGACAAAATGCGCGACGCCGTTTTCCCTGGCGCCGGGCAGCAGATATTCACAAATCGTCTCCAGGGTTTCGATTTCCGCCTGGTTCAGGCTTGAAAAGGGAACGTCCCTTGCATAAGCTTCACGCGGAGTAAGCAGCAGCGTCTTACCCGCCACAGTAAAGGTCAGGGCAAGGCCAGACTGCCGGATGAAATTTCTTCGGCTTAGTGACATGCTCAATAATATAACAAAAATGGCGCGCCCTGAGAGACTCGAACTCCCGACCACCTGGTTCGAAGCCAGGTACTCTATCCGGCTGAGCTAAGGGCGCATAGTTGTGCTTTGCGGCGTTCCTGTAACCAGGTTTTATCCTCACGACCCAATCCTCAGGTTCGTATGGCGCACAGGCACGTCAAAATCAATGTCTTTATGAAGAATCGGCACATCGGCGCGAATTGCAACGGCGCTGATAAGACAATCGATCAACACACTTTCGAAGTCGCCTTGGGAAATGAAGGCTATCTTTTGCCCCCTCGCTGCATTGCTTTTTTCAAAATGCTTTCAGGCATACATCACATTTATATTAGTGCGCGACATACACCTACCATATACCAATACAGCATTACGATCAAAATCGTACTTCACCAGCCAATCGAAACTACCATCCCAGCAATTCCACCAGGTTTTGCACGAAGAAGAAACCGTAAAACAAGGCGGTACAAACGACCAGTCCCCGCGCCCACCAGGGGCTCCTGACGGCCCGGGGCAGGACCTTGTGGTTGAGCAACAGGATATGGACCGCGCTTACCACCAGGATGAACCCGGCGACGTTGGAGGAAATCAGCACCAGCGCCCTGGGTTGGGCCAGGTTGATGGCGATACATCCCCACAGCACAAAGGCGCCCAGCAGGCAATAATACAGACGCCGGATATCGTTGCCGGCCATGCGCCTGATGCGCTCGCTCATACTCCAGATAAGATCGGTATTGATACGCGCCATCAGGTCGATAGTGACCAACTGGCTGCCGAATAATATCCAGAAGCCGTTGACCAGGGTAACAAAGCCCAGCAGCTCACCGCCCTCACGGGCAAGATATTCGGCCTGGAACGCACCGATGGACAAGCCGCTTAACTCCGTGCCACCCGGAACGATATGCGCAGCCAGGATACAGTTCAGAAACATGCCGACAAAACAGCCCGCAGCCCAGACCAGGATCTGGTCACAGCGCACGTACTGCCACC
>JAAXHV010000148.1 GCA_012270695.1 Gammaproteobacteria bacterium
GTGGCCATCTCCAACGACGAAACCGGCATATCGGAAGACCCGGACGTGCGCTTTGAAGTGGCCAGGAAAATCGTGGAGCGCGCTGCGGATCACGGGATCCACCACAGTGATATTGTGGTGGACCCGCTGGTGATGCCCATCGGGGCAATCAATACGGCCGGCAGACAGGTCATGCATATCGTCAGGCGCCTGCGCGAGGAGTTGAAAGTCAATACGACCTGCGGCGCATCCAACGTCAGTTTCGGACTGCCGAACCGGAACGGCATCAACGCTGCGTTTCTCACCATGGCCATCGGCGCCGGCATGACTTCGGCTATCACCAACCCCCTGCACGACGAAGCGATGCAGGCAATACTCGGGGCGGATGTCATGATGGGGCACGATCCGGATTGCGCCCGTTGGATTAAAAGATATCGCGAACCTGTAGCCGATATGGAATCGGGAAGCGGGCGCAGAGACAAACCCCGACGCCGACGCCGCGCCTGACAATGGATACGGAGACAGCCATAAACCAGCCTGCCAGACTCATCAATTGGACTTCTTCAAAGGCCAGAAATCGAAGTAATCGGTCATGACTACCAGGACCGGAAACGTCAGTCCCAGCAGTGCGGATGCAAGCCATAGCTCTTCCTGGTAGTTGCCCTCCGGTCCGGCGGCCAGTGGCCCTGATACGACCGGCCCCATGAGCAGGTATAATTGTTGCAGTAAAATGGCAGCGATGGCGCAGAAAACCGTCAACGCCAGGCCTTTAAGCGGTTGTTTCAGGTTGGTGAACAAGCTCCCCTGCATCAGGCTCAGCGGCAGAAATATGCCGAAGATATAGGAAACCGGCACCAGTGACATATAACCAACTCGGTCCATCCCTGCAAGGCACACCCCCAGGTAATACACAACAGCAGCCAGGACCATAACAACAGCAGTTGCGGCCAGTACCTTGATGCTGGGCTTGGAGATACCGGCAACCGGCCAGAAGTCAAACAGTACCAGGGTTAAAATTATTGCCGCCGTGGTGACGGAAAAACTCATGGGCGTCCAGGCCATGAACATACCCCCCGGGTCGGCGTCAGGGAAATACACCGGCGCGCCTTCCAGGAAAGAGAAATCAAACAGAATTGCAAATAAAACGTAGGCCCCGACGTAGGCTACCAGGAGTGCGCTGGCGCCGATAACGAGAGGATTGTTACTGAACAGCGTAACCGGCCAGCACTGCCATAAAACCGCGTACCAGAAGGTCACCACGACGGTCAGAATACTGTACATCAACAACATGGGCGTCACGCCGTGGCCTTTGCCGACCAGGTAATAAGTCAGTACGGCAACAACCATTCCAACAACAGCCGTCAGGCCTGTCAGGGCTGCCCCCCTGGCCGGTTGCGCCAGCCTGCTTACCCCAGCCGGTATGGAGCAATGCCAGACCAAAGCAACTACGATCTGTGTGGGCACACAGCAGATAAACAAAAAAGAGACCCAGGTACTGAAAGTGGCTTCTTCAAATAAGCTGATTATCCCCAGTGAAATAATGATAACCAGCAGCAGTGTAACCAGGCCCAGCAACGGTTGTTTCATGGCAGCCTCCCAACCCGGGTTAATAATATGACAATGATTGAATACGCCTGTTTTCTTCCTGCCTATGAGGATACACAGTTTCCGTTAAATGTCGATATCATCCCCTGTTAAAACGATTGGTGTAAATGATATGCTGCATTTACGCTATAAGTAAGGTGGTCCATGCTGAATATTTCTGCAAATGTATCGCTCCCTGATGACGAGATTGAGTTTACGGCCATCCGCGCGCGCGGCGCCGGTGGACAGAACGTCAACAAGGTCTCGTCCGCGATTCATCTCCGTTTCGATATTCGCGCTTCATCGCTGCCCGACCCGTATAAACACCGCCTACTGAACCTGAGAGACCGCCGCGTCAA
>JAAXHV010000149.1 GCA_012270695.1 Gammaproteobacteria bacterium
TGAATCCCCGGGATAGCAGGTAAGAAGACGCTTTTTCACAACGTATCCCACCGGTACAGAACATGGCTATCCTGGAATGCTCCGCCGGATTGAGATTTTTTTCAGCATACCCGGGAAACTCGCGGAACGTTCCGGTTCCCGGCGCTACGGCCTTGCTGAAGCTGCCGATCCCGGATTCATACTCGTTACGGACGTCCAACACCAGTGTACCAGGACGGGAGATGACTGCGTTCCAGTCCTCCGGCTCTACGTGCTTGCCGCTGAGTTCTACCGGATCAACGTCCTCTATGCCCAGCGAGACGATTTCCTGCTTGAGCTTTACCTTCATGCGGTGAAAAGGGCATTCAGCGGCGCGGGATTCCTTGTGGACGAGGTCTGCAAAACGGGATTCCGCATGGAGGTAGTCCAGGATGCCGTCCACACCCTTCCTGCTGCCTGCGACAGCGCCGTTAATGCCCTCGGCCGCCAGCAGGAAGGTCCCCTTGAGCCGGAGAGCGAGACAACGCTCCAGCAAGGGCTGTTGCAGTTCCCTGAAATCCGGCAACCGGACAAACTTGTAGAGCGCGGCCACAACGAAGCCGTTATTCCTTGTGCTCATATCTTCTCGTCTGATGCCCGAACCGCTGCATTTCCAATTCCTAATTCGTAATTCGTAATTCGTAATTCCTAATTGATCCTAATGCCTGTGCGCAACACCTGCTCCGGAAGGAATGCGAACGTCATCGACCAGAGCCCTGACATACTCAGGAGTTTGTGCGGTAAAACGGTTGACCGTGAATGCAACGGCGAAATTGATCACCATACCCACACTGCCGATACCCTCCGGTGAGATGCCCATCCACCAGTTATCGGGGTTGCTGGCGCCGGGGTTGACGAACTTGAAGTAGACGATATACGCAGCGGTAAACAGGAGTCCGCTCACCATGCCGGCTATGGCGCCCTCACGGTTCATATCACGCACAAATATGCCCAGGAAAATGGCCGGGAACAGCGATGCGGCAGCCAATCCGAACGCAAAAGCGATCACCTGGGCGACGAACCCCGGCGGATTGATTCCCAGGTAGCCGGCAAAGCAAACGGCCACCGCGGCCGCAACGCGAGCGTAGAACAATTCCTGCTTTTCGCTGATGCCTGGCATCAGGGTTTTCTTGAGCATGTCATGGGAGATGGACGTCGATACCACCAGCAATAATCCCGCAGCAGTGGATAACGCTGCAGCCAATCCGCCGGCCGCCACCAGCGCCAGCACCCAGGGTGGCAGTTCAGCGATTTCCGGACTCGCCAGCATCATGATATCGCGGTCGACATAAACCTCGTTAGCGTTGTCCAGCGGCGCGTTGCCGACCAGCTTCTGTCCGTGTTCCCCTGCGCCGTCAATGAAGACCGGCGCGCCCTTGAAGGCATCGCCGGCGGCATATTGAATCCTGCCGTCCTCATTTTTATCCAGCCAGGCAATCAGGCCGATATCTTCCCAGGTCTTCACCCAGGACGGCGCTTCCTGGTAAGTAGTGTTGTTCACCGTGTCGATAAAATTCAGCCGGGCGAAGGCGGCAAGAGCAGGCGCAGTCGTATACAGCAAGGCGATAAATATCAGGGCATAACCCGCGGATTTGCGCGCATCGGACACCTTGGGCACGGTAAAGAAACGCACGATGACGTGGGGCAGACCGGCTGTGCCGGCCATCAGCACCAGGGTAATCGTAAACACGTCAATCATGCTTTTGCTGCCATCCGTATACGGCGTAAAACCCAGGTCCACCAGCACCCGGTCCAGTTTTTCCAGCACTCGCAGGCCGGATCCGTCCTGCACCTCGGAGGCCAGACCCAGTTGCGGTACCGGGTTGCCCGTAATCAACAGTGAGACAAAGATCGCCGGTGTGATGTACGCAAAAATCATGACGCAATACTGCGCCACCTGGGTATAGGTAATGCCTTTCATGCCACCCAGTACGGCATAGAAAAACACCACCGCCATACCGATAAACACACCGGTCGTGATTTCCACTTCCAAGAAACGGGAGAACACCACCCCCACCCCGCGCATCTGCCCGGCCACGTAGGTAAAGCAGATAAAAACCAGGCAGATCACGGCCACCACGCGGGCGGAATGGGAATAATAGCGCTCGCCGATGAAGTCCGGCACGGTATACTGGCCGAACTTGCGCAGGTACGGGGCCAGCAACAGCGCCAGCAGCACGTAACCGCCGGTCCAGCCCATCAGGTACACCGAACCATCATAGCCGGCGAAGGCGATCATGCCAGCAATGGAAATGAACGAGCCAGCGCTCATCCAGTCCGCCGCAGTCGCCATGCCGTTGGTCAGCGGCCGCACGCCGGCGCCCGCCACGTAGAAATCCTTGGTTGATGCTGCCTTGGACCACACGGCAATCCCTATGTAGAGGGCAAAGCTCAGACCGACCACGATGTATGTCAGCATCTGGGTCGTCATTGGCGCTCTCCCTGCCGTTTGCTCCCGTCATCGTCATCATCCACGCCGAACCGGCGGTCGATCCTGCCGATAAGCGCGACGTAGACAAAAATGAGGATGACAAACACATAGATGGACCCCTGTTGCGCCCACCAGAACCCCAGCTTGAAGCCGAACAGGCTGATCCGGTTCAGCCAGTCCACCAGCAATATGCCGAAACCGTAGGACACTGTGAACCAGACCGCCAGCAGGATCAGTAGCAGCCTGATATTGGCGCGCCAGTAGGCCTTGACGCGTTCCTCGGACAATACTTCCTCATCATGCCCGCCGTGCGCGGGCAGGTTGTCTGCCTGGTGGTGGTAGATTTCTATATTACCGTTGTC
>JAAXHV010000150.1 GCA_012270695.1 Gammaproteobacteria bacterium
GGCAGCATATCCCGCGGTTTCAAGGCTGGCGGTTTCAGCCTCGCTGCCCTGGCGGCATTGACCGGCGGCGCTGCGCAAAGTGTGGAACCGGAAATCCTGTGGGCCTATGAAGTAGGTTTCAAGACATCCTGGTTGGGCAATACATTGCAGTTGAACGGCGCAGCTTTCTATTATGACTGGTCAGACCTGCAATCTTTCGAGGTATTTGTTGAACCGACGGAAGCGTGCCTGTTCGCCTGCCTGATCAATATTCCTGAGGCCAGCCTGAAAGGTGGAGAACTGGAATTGCAATGGGCCCCTGCCGGGGGCTGGCTGTTAGTGGCAGGTGTCGGGTTGACTGATGGCGAAATTGATGATGCAGGGAACATACCTGGAACCCAGAAAGGTAATGACCTGACGAATACACCGGACCTTACATTCAACGGGTTGGTTCGAAAAGAGATTGCCATGCCTGGCGGCACACTCGCATTACAGACAAGCTGGCGCTACAAGGACGAGGTCTGGTACGGCCTTGCCAATGTGCCGAACCTGAGTCAACCGGATGGTATCTGGAATCTCGATGCACGCGCCTCATTCCGGTTTGGCCCCGGTGAGCGCTATGAAGTGGCTGCGTGGGGCAAGAACCTGAACGGCGAAGAATATTGCAGAGGGATGACAAGTCTCCAGGGTTTGGTCAATAACAACTTGTGCTTGCCCAACTTGTCTGAACCGACGTACGGGGTTACCGCTGCAATCAGGTTTGAATAAGACATATTAATCATGGACGATCACGAAGCGTTCCGCTTCACCCAGTTCCTGCATGCTGTTGGGCACTTCCGGTTGGCCGTATACCTCGACGGAAAACGAGACTTCCGAGAGTGACAGGCACAGGTTAAACAAATTCTGTTCCGCTGGCGGCATGGTCTCGAGGGCAAATGCACTGAGGTGTTCCATGACGTCATCGACCCGCGGCAACATGGCATCATAGAATTTTTGCATTGCCTCCATACTGCTGGTGAGTCGTTTTTTACTTCTTGCCGCTTCTGTTGCCAGGGCCCAGTCCAGATGAAGTGTGAGGTCTTCGAAGCCCGGCGGCAACAGCCCGTTTTCGTTCATCAGCTTCTTACACCATCTGGCGCACACCCTTCGGGCGTCCTGCTGACGGTCCCATCTGTTCCAGACAGGTTGGTGACGTAGTCCATCACCGTTTTGTAGGTATGGCGCAGCAGGACTTCGTGGTCATGGAATATAAACTGATCTTTGGCGCCGGATTTGAGCATTGCCTGGACCGATTCCATCGCCCGGGTGTCTTCAAGCCAGCTCTCGCGCCGCAACAGGTGTACGTGTTCCTGTCTGAAACGTTCGGCGGCATTACCTGCCGGTTCATAGTAAGTGCAACCCTCCCACAAGGTGCGATCGACGGAAAGCGGCCAGAACTGGTGGGTAAAATAGGTGCTTTCGACCAAGTGCACCAGGTAGTTTGGGAACAGGTGCATCAACTCAAAACTGAACTCCGGGCTTTTATGCGGATTCACGCCCGAGGGCAGCCATGACTCGCCGCTGTCATTTTTGCGTTGCATCTTCGCCGCCCACTCATAAGCCTTCGCCTCAGTCGGGCGCGGCTGGTAATCAGGATTACCGGTGACGGCTGCGACCGCGTGACGGCCGGCAATCCCCACATAGGGGAACTGGCACAGAGGATTGTCAGGTGTCGTAAAGGTCTCGCGCCCCCATTTCTTGTGGAGAAACATCACATGATAGCCTTCACAGAAGGCGTCCAGAGACACCTTCCAGTTACAGCGCAGTTCCGCCCGGTAGGCGTAGCACACTGTTGCCTTACCGAAAGGGAACCCATGCATGCGTTGGCCCACTTCACCCAGGTACTCGGTCAGAGTCTCTTCCGGTCTGGATTGCAGGTTGACAAAGATAAAACCCTCGTGGACGTCGAGGTTTACCGGCGTCAAACCACATCGGGTTTTATCGAGGTCGTAAAACATATTCTCATCAGGCACCGAACGCAACGACCCGTCCGTCAGATACGTCCAGCCGTGCAGGCGGCAGGGAAAAGCTCTGCTGTTGCCTTTCTCTTCCCACACCAGTTTGTTGCCCCGGTGTGAACACATGTTATGAAAGCCGCATATCCGGTTATCCTCTCCGCGCACGACGAGGATTGAAGTATCAGCAACAGCAAGGTCGATAACGAAGTAGTCACCCGGCTCTGCCACCTGTTCGACCCTGCCGATCTTGAGCCAGGTACGCTTGAATAAACGCTTTTTTTCCAACTCGTAATGTGCTTCGGAATAATAGGGTTGCGTAGAAATAGTCCCTGTACCCAATTCGGGATACCGTTCAGTCAGGCCGCGTTTGCCGATGGTCGTCTCAACTATCACACTTCGTTTCCAGTGAGGCAAGGAAGACCGTAAGCCATTCTGGCGAATGCCTGCCCCGGGATGGCGTAATCCAGGGCGGACGCTGGCAAACAACCCTTCCTTGTTTACGATGGAAAATGTAATCTTAGCATTTCCAAGGTTCTGAGTAATGGCAGATCAATTATTCAAGATAGATAATTTTGTAACGCAGGGCGGTCAGGTCCTGGATCTGGTGTTGGCATACCAGGTCCATGGACAGCTGAATACCGCCCGGGATAACCTGATCCTGTATCCGACCTATTATGCAGGCCGCTCTGAGCATAATGCGTATCTTATCGGCGAGGACATGGCGCTTGATCCGCGGAAGTATTGTATCGTTATCCCGAACCTGTTCGGCAACGGGGTTTCATCCTCGCCCAGCAATACCCCGCAACCCTGGGCTGCCAGCGACTTTCCGTCCATGTCTTATTATGACAATGTTGCCTGCCAATGTCGTTTAGTGCGTGAGCAGTTTGATACAGACCGTATACACACGGTTATAGGCTTCTCCATGGGCGCCATGCAGGCGTATCAATGGGTCGCGCAATACCCGGCCATGGTAGAGCGATTTATTGCCATTTGCGGGAGTGCCCGGACATCGGGGCATAACAAATTATTTCTGGATAGTATTATCGCCACGCTGAAGGCTGATGGAACGTTTAACGGCGGGAACTATACCAGCCCGCCGCTACGTGGCCTGGAAGCTTTTTCCACGGTATATGCCGGTTGGTTTGCCTCACAAAAGTTTTACACAAAACAACTCTACAGGGGCATGGGCATTGACAGCACAGCCGGTGTAGTTGAGTTCGCCAAGAGTGTCTTCATGCAACACGACGCGAACGACCTGATTGCCATGGCTGAGACCTGGCGCGCCGGTGACCCCGGCGCCAATACACTCTATGGAGGAGACTTTGCCGGCGCAATGGGTTCAATACGCGCAAAAGGCCTGGTTATGCCTTGTGACACGGACTTGTATTTTCGCCTCAGTGACAACGAGGAGGAAGTTGCGCTGTTAAACGATGCCAGGTTAGCGCCAATACGATCTGATTTCGGGCACCTTGCCGGTGGCGGCATGGACGGGGAGGCTACCCGTTTCATCGACTCCGAGATTAAGATGTTGTTTGATTATTGAAACAGGCGGCTTGGTATAATGGAGATATATTTATTTGATTGGGTCAACGAACCACGTGTCAGCTAACATAACAAGTCCCCGTAAGCCGTTGAAATTTTTGCAACCCTACATCGATGCCAGGTGGGGTATCAAAAACCACTGGTATCCGGCTTTGTTCAGCCATGAAGTCAAGGAAGATGATGTGACAGGGGTTCAGGTCGCCGGAGAACACATTGCCTTGCGCCGCGCCAACGGCAGGATATATGCGCTGCGGGATGAATGTCTGCACCGTGGCGTGCGGCTTTCCGCCCGCCCTACCTGTCTTACCAAGGACACGATTTCGTGCTGGTATCACGGGTTTACCTACGATCTGGAGAGTGGTGTCCTGTGTGACATCATCGCCTCACAGGAAGATCCGCTGATCGGCAAAGTGTCGCTGCGTACCTATCCGGTCAGGGAAATCAACGGAATGATTTTTGTTTTTATAGGTGATGAAGATTACCCGAGACAGCCGTTGGAATACGATCTGCCGCATCGTGTCGCTGATGATTATGAACACAGGACCGCATATCTGCTTGATGAAGACACGGTGCTGCTGGGTATCCGGCGCCATTGTATCGGTAACTGGCGTCTGGCTGCCGAAAGTGGCGGCGACCCTGGGCATGTCATGATCCACCGCCTGTCTCCCTTGCTGTTGTCGCAAAACCTGTCATTCCCGCTGTCGGTCAAATTAAAGGACAAGGACTCCATTCTCATCAATGATAAGGGCTGGCCCAAAGGTATCGGACTGGATTACACCACCTTGGAACATGTTATGGAAAATAAGCGCCTGGGGGTGAAAACCTACGGCAATACCATCCGTGAAGGTCTGAATGTGACGATGTACCTGCCCGGGGTGTTGTATGTAGAGAATTGGCCGGACTACGGACTTGCCCAGTATGAGTGGTATGTACCGGTGGATGATAAACACCATGTCTATTGGCAGGTGCTGGCCAGGACCTGTAAAACCGCAGAGGAAGAAAAGGACTTCAAAGTGCAATACGAGAACTGCTGGGAAGAACTGGCGTTAAAATCCGGGTTCAACGATGATGATATCTTTGCCAGGGAAGCGATGGAGCCGTTTTACGAAGATGAACGAGGCTGGCAGGAGGAAACCCTGTTTTCCCTGGACCAATTCGTCGTAGAATGGCGCAAACTGGTAGTTAATCATGCCCGTGGCATACAATCACCTCCGAAACAGACAGNNTTAAGCAATGCAAGCACTAGATATAGACGGTGCCGAAAGCAGATACATCGACGTTAACGGTGTCAATACCCATTATTACGAGGCAGGTGCCGGTGAGGCGTTAATATTGTTGCATGGCGGAGGCGCCGGCGCCGACGGTTTCGGCAACTGGCGTGGCTGTCTGGCCGATTTTGCCGAACATTTTCATGTTTATGCCATCGATATGATCGGTTTCGGTTTCACCGATAAACCGGACCCGCAGGACTATTCCTATACCCAGCAGGCGCGTAACGAACACATTATTGCCACCATCGAGGCCTTGGGATTATCTTCAGTGAATTTGATCGGCAACTCCATGGGCGGCAGCACTTCCATGGGGGTTGCCATAGAGCGTCCGGACCTGGTGGATAAGCTGGTATTGATGGGCAGCGCCGGGGTGCGGGCGCCGATTTCCGACGAATTAAAATCGATTATGAACTATGACTACACCCGGGAAGGAATGGTGAAGATCGTCCGCGGCTTGACAAATCCGCATTTTCAGTTTGATGAGGAACTGGTCAATTACCGTCATGCATTGTCAATACAGGATGACACGAAACGTGCCTATAACGCGGTCATGGGCTGGATACGGGAGCAGGGCGGTCTCTACTACAAAGAGGAATATATAGCCCGTATCACACACGAGACACTGGTAGTGAACGGCAAACTGGACCTGGTTGTGCCATTGAGCAGCGCCTACAAACTGCTGGAGCTGATCAAGAATTCCTGGGGCTATATCATCCCGGACTGCGGCCACTGGGCCATGATCGAAAAGCCTGTGGAGTTTACTGCCGCAGCGCTCTCTTTTTTGAGTAACCGGGGACAGGCGCCGCACACACAGCAATTCCCGCCTACGCCCACACTGTCATGAAATCTCTGCCGCACACGGGACGCTTAGCTTTTGACTCGGCTGGCAGGCACATAGTATACTCATGTGCTCAAACGGTCTGAGGAGCGCTGCGATGGGGGCTTCCCACCAGGCTCAGGCTGAACAAGCTTCATAACGGCGCTCGCTTGACTTTGAGGAGAACAAGATGAGCGTTGCAATTCAAACCGTATTTTCTGATTTTCACGTTGCTGACCTGTCCCTTGCAGAATGGGGACACAAGGAAATCCGCATCGCCGAAACCGAGATGCCAGGGCTGATTTCGGTGCGGGAAGAATTTGCCGCAGAACAACCCTTAAAAGGGGCGCGTATTGCCGGCTCCCTGCACATGACCATACAAACGGCGGTATTGATCGAAACGCTGGTTGCGTTGGGCGCCGAAGTCCGCTGGGCGTCCTGCAACATATTTTCTACCCAGGATCATGCGGCCGCGGCCATTGCCCACCAGGGTATTTCCGTGTTTGCCTACAAAGGAGAAACCCTGGAAGACTACTGGGACTATACACACAGGATCATGGAATGGCCGGACGGCGGCACGCCCAATATGATCCTCGATGACGGCGGAGACGCCACACTGCTGGTAACTCTGGGGGCCAGTGCGGAACGAGATCCTTCGGTGATTGACAGTCCCGGCAGCGAAGAAGAAAAATGCCTGTTCGCGGCGATAAAAAAACGGCTTGGCTCTGGCAAGAGATGCTACACAAGGATACGGGATAACATTATTGGCGTGACAGAGGAAACCACCACGGGCGTGAACCGGCTCTACCAGATGAAGCAGGACGGCGCCTTGCCGTTTCCCGCAATCAACGTGAATGACTCGGTCACCAAATCCAAATTCGACAATTTGTATGGTTGCCGGGAATCACTGGTGGATGGGATCAAACGCGCTACCGACGTCATGATTGCCGGGAAAACCGCGGTAGTGCTCGGTTATGGCGACGTGGGTAAGGGTTGTGCGCAATCGCTGCGCGGACTGGGCGCCACTGTCTGTGTCACGGAAATCGATCCGATTTGTGCCTTGCAGGCGGCCATGGAAGGTTACCGGGTGGTAAAGATGGACGATATCTGTCGTCAGGCTGACATCTTTGTCACCGCGACCGGCAATTATCGCGTGATCACCCATGAACACATGCTGGCCATGAAAGACCAGGCCATAGTCTGCAACATCGGCCATTTCGACAATGAAATCGACGTGGCTGCGTTACAGGATTATCAGTGGGAGGAAATCAAACCCCAGGTGGACCACGTTATCTTCCCTGATGGCAAGCGCATCATCCTGTTGGCCAGGGGACGCCTGGTAAACCTGGGTTGCGCGACCGGCCATCCCAGCTTTGTCATGTCCAATTCGTTTACCAACCAGGTATTGGCACAGGTCGAGTTGTATCGCCATCGGGATAAGTATCAGCGGGATGTATACGTACTGCCCAAACACCTGGATGAGAAGGTTGCGCGCTTGCACCTGGAGCGTATTGGCGCATCCCTGACTACCTTAACCGAGCAACAGGCGGCCTATATTGGTGTGGCTGCACAGGGCCCGTATAAACCTGAACATTATCGTTATTGAGTAAGGGAACCGCTGACTTAATCAGCGACTCCGAAAGCATACCTGTAGCTGTTACGGGCAGGTTGATGGGCAGTAATCCGGGCTAGGGGTTGATCGATGCATCGATTACAAAGGAACGCACTCAAACTCAGCTTCGAGTTTTTTCCTCCCAGGACGCCCGCAGCTGAACAAAACCTGAATGTAAGCGTTGCGCGGCTGAAACTGTTGCGACCGGATTATTTCTCGGTCACCTTCGGCGCCGGCGGCAGTACCCGGGAAAAAACCTTCGAGACGACCCGGTTTATCAATGATACGACCGGGATTGAAGCGGCGCCCCATGTATCCTGTATCGGCTCCTCCAGGGAGGAACTCAGGCAGATTATCCACAATTACAAAAATCACGGTTTTGATCACCTGGTGGCTTTGCGCGGTGACCTGCCTTCAGGCCTCGCCGGCGCAGGTGCGTTGCGCTTTGCAAGCGAATTGGTTGAGTTCATCCGCAGGGAGACCGGCAGACACTTCCATATCGATGTGGCATGCTATCCGGAATTCCACCCACAGGCGCAGAGCGCCGAAACAGACCTGGAAAATTTCAGGCGGAAAGTGGATGCCGGCGCCGACAGCGCTATCACCCAGTATTTTTATAACGCCGATGCCTATTTCCGCTTCATAGAAAGTTGCTCCAGGCTGGGGATTGATGTCCCCATCGTCCCCGGCATCATGCCGATTACCAACCGTAGCCAGCTTGTCAGGTTCTCGAACATGTGCGGCGCTGAAATACCGCGCTGGATCTTAAAGCGCCTGTATGATTTCGGGGATGACCTTGACGCTATCCGCAGTTTCGGCATCGACGTCAGCATCAGGTTGTGTGCCCAACTGCTGGATGCCGGCGTTCCCGGCCTGCATATCTACACGATGAACAAAGCCGAGGCGTCCGAAGCGATCTGGGCCGCTCTTGATTTGGCATAATTCCTGTTCTGATGGCTCCGAAGCAAAAACAAGTCTCCGTTCTATTCGTCTGCATGGGAAATATCTGCCGCTCGCCCGCGGCAGAAGGCGTGTTCCGGCACTACGTCGAACAGCAGGGCGCAGCCGGGGATTTTTACATTGACTCGGCCGGTACTATTGACTACCACAGCGGCCAGCCTGCCGACCCGCGCATGCGCGGGGCTGCGTCAAACCGTGGATACACGCTGACATCCATCTCGCGCCAGGTCACTCCCGAAGATCTGGATGAGTTCGACCTCATTGCAGCCATGGACCAGGACAACCTGTGGTACCTGGAAGAGCTTGCAGGCGGTCCCCAACCCAATATTCGCCTGCTCGGTTCGTTTCTACCGGAGCACCAGG